>CACXDY010000067.1 GCA_902766505.1 uncultured Prevotellaceae bacterium | reverse complement strand
TTGTTTCCTGCTCTTCGTTCTGCTCTATTTCCCCTGCATAGCCACCATAGCGGCCATCAAGAACGAGACAGGCAGTTGGAAATGGGCTTTATTCTGTGCCGGTTACACTACTCTGGTCGCCTGGTGTGTTTCGGCGGCGGTATATCAGATTTTCTCATAAAGAAATCTCGCACAAAGAAAGGAAAATGAGGGGAGGAAAACAGTTTTTATTCATCATTATCTTCGCGTTGTTGCCCTTTGGACGACTTCGTGCTGCTGATGTCGTATGGTTTGACGGTCAACACCCCGTGACCTATCAGATTGTAGGACGTGTAGACCCCGTGGTGAAAACAGCCCTTCAGATGTTCTGCGATGACATGCGGCAGGTGACAGGCATGAAGGCTGTCGCCAGCCGTCAGGCCACCATCCGCATTATTCAGGGCAAAGGGTCAGACGACGGTTTCAAGTTGAGTGTCAACCGGAAAGGGCAGATTGTCATCGAGGGGCATAACGGCCGTGGCACAGCCTATGGACTTTTGGAGTTGAGCCGACAGGCCGGAGTTTCACCATGGGTATGGTGGGGTGATGTGGTGCCTGAGCGCAAGGAACGTCTGACTGTCCCCAGCGATTTCTTGATGGAGCACAACCCCAGCGTGGCCTACCGTGGCATCTTCATCAATGACGAGGACTGGTCGCTGCGCAACTGGTCGTGGAAAAACTATGAACCTTCCACACAGTTTGGCACGATTGGCTCCAAGACCTACAAAGCCATTTTCCAGTTGCTGCTTCGTCTGCGCGGCAATACCATCTGGCCTGCCATGCACCCGGGAACGCCAGGCTTCTTCACCATCCCCGGCAACAAGGAAATGGCCAACTCCTGCGGTATCCTCATCGGTACCAGCCACTGTGAGCCATTGTTGCGAAACAACGTGGCTGAGTGGGATACCCAGAAACGCGGTGCATACAACTATATCACCAACCGCAAAGAAGTACAACAGTACTGGATTGAGCGGCTTCAGCAGGTGAAAGGCTCAGAGGAACTTTTCACCCTCGACATGCGTGGCATCCACGACGGTTCGATGGAGGGTGTGACGACCCCACAGGAGAAGCTCGATGGTCTGCAGCAGGTGATTGACGACCAGCGTGAACTGCTCCGCAAGTATTATCAGAAAGAGGTAGAGAAGGTACCGCAAGTCTTCATTCCATACAAAGAGGTTCTGGAGATTTTTGAGAGCGGCTTAAAAGTACCTGATGATGTGACGCTGATGTGGTGCGATGACAATTATGGCTATCTGACACGACTCTCCGACACGGAACAGCAGAAGCGGAGCGGCGGTGGTGGCGTGTACTATCATCTCTCCTATTGGGGACGTCCCCACGACTATCTGTGGCTCACCACCACACAGCCAGGACTGGTGTACCATGAGATGAAGGCCGCATACGACCACAATTGCCGGCGGTTGTGGATAGTTAATGTCCATGACCCGAAAGTGGCCGCCTACGACCTGGAACTTTTCCTTGACATGGCATGGGATATCGATGCCCTCCAACCTTCCACCATCAATCGTCATTTGGAGCGTTGGCTCTGCACACAGTTTGGCGAAGAGGCTGGAAAACGGTTATTCCCCGCCATGCATGAGTTCTACCGTCTCTGCGGGATACGCAAGCCAGAGTTCATGGGATGGACTCAAGTGGAGTTGGACAGGAAAATCTATCCCCGAGGTCGCTCACAGGTCATCGACACGGAATTCTCACAAACGGAATTCGGTGATGAGCTGAACAGTTACTTGGCCGACTACGCCACCATCTGCCAGGCGATAAACGAGACGGAACGGCTGATACGTCCGGAGTTGAAAGATGCTTATTTCGCCCACATCAAATATCCTGTGTTGGCCGCCAATGCCATGGCCGTCAAGATGTTGGAAGCCCAAAAAGCGCGTTCTTACTATCAGGGGCAGAGCGACCGCACAATGGAGAGCCGCGAAGTCAACATGCAGCAAGCCTAGGCCCGCTCGATGGCTGCCTATCGGGAAATTCAACGGTTGACAGACCATTACAACAACTTATCAGGTGGGAAATGGAAGGGTATCATGAACATGATGCCACGTGACCTCTATGTGTTCTACCCGCCTACACTACCCTATTTTGGCGACGACACTGTCACTTCGGCCCAATACACAAGGAAGCCCCTTTCTTTGCAAGATGCCATCGCCTGCCAAGCCGCCGACTACGATTCCGCTTCGCAGGGCTGTCAGAGAATCCAAATGCTGGGACATTCCATGCAGGCCGTCAGCATTCCCAAGGGTGGTGAACTGATTTACCACTTTACAACACAGGAAGCCAACGATGCGACACTCTACACGGCCATGATTCCTACGCAACCAAATGACCGTGGTGACCTACGCTACTCCGTGCAGATAGACGACCAGCCAGCCGTCATTATCTCACTGAAAGAAAAGTACCGTTCTGATTACTGGAAACAGAGTGTCCTCCGTGGTCAAGCCTTAAAGCAGACTCCTGTCAGATTAGACAAGGGCGACCATACCCTCCGCATCAAGGCCTTGGACCATCATATCATCTGCGACCAATGGATGCTTGACTTCAAAAAAGGCCGCCAATTCTATGTCATTCCCGCTGAGATGAAACAGGAATGATGAAATCTACAACATCCAGGGCATGAAGGTGAAAACTCCGCGTCGCGGCATCTATATCCGCAATGGGATGAAGGAAATGGTCAAGTAGTTTCACATACCATTGAAACCTATCTCACTCTTGCAATCTTTAGCTCATTCTGTAAGAATGAATAAACATAGCCCGGACTCTGATAGTAAAGGCCTGTAGCGTTGTCCTGCAGTCGCTCGAAAGTTTCTGAGGTGTAGAGTACATCAATGGCTTCTTGTGGTGTGTAATGATAATCGTCTACAAGGTAGCCTGCCAATTCTGTGCTCACCTCATCCTTCAGCAACTGTATCTGTTCTGGTGTCAGTCTTGATGTCATGATCTTCTTAATAATTGTAGAGCACGTTCTGTTCCAAAAAAATACTGGAAAGTAATGCCTTTGGCATATTTCAATTCCTCAACAAGACGGGCCAAAGAAATAACTCCACCTTCGTAGCGGCGCAATTGATAAGTAACACCATCATTAGCTATAGGACCATACACGATGTCATAATCATGGTAGGGCTGCTTGGCGTTTTTATTACGATTTGCTAAGACAAACAAAGCCCACTCTTCGCTATAATCGGGGAAGTTAAGAACTTTATAATCATCCGACAACAAAACCGTTTCGTCAAACAGAAATTCCGTAATTTCAGCTTTCCCTTCCTGTGTTTGGTTGACTTTCTGAAAAGCCATGTCCCAAGCTTGCTGTTTTTCTTCAGATAGGTAAAATCCTCGGCCGAAGTCCTTGAAGGGTTTGGAATGAGTAAGGTCTGGAACCTCAATCTTTGTGTTTGAGCCATGGTATAGTCGAATCATTGCAGTTCTCCTCCATTATTTGCGCACACTTGAGCCAAAACATCTACGGTGTCCGAAAACGACTGGGTGTGCAAAATTCCGTAATGGTTCTGCAAATGCTCCATCCCCTTGAAACGCTTCAGATAAGCGTAGGCCTGACGGGGACGGATATTGAAACGGAGGGCAAACTCACTGATGAGTGCCACTGTAAATCCGATGAAATTCCTTTCTTCGCGAGCCATGTTATTTATTTCTTTCGTGAGATACTTTGCGCTGCTAAATTAATCTTTTTTTTTCAAATAACAATAGGAATGGAACCCTTTAACAAAAAATCTCATTATTGAATTATTTGCTTTACTCGATTTTCATTGTCATACATTTGGAAGTTATGGAATAATTTTCTATTTTTGCAAAGAAGACGTAAACCGTCGTTTTTCATCATAGAGGTGTGAATCGAAGGGGAAATCTTTAGGCTTCGGGGAGAAACATCCCGCAGCCAATACTTTTTGGAATAAAGAAGCGTTATGCTTTTCTTGCTTTCTGAAACCTGAGAAATTTCAAAACTAACAAGAAAACGCATGATGGTTCTCACGCATAGCGTGGGCTGCTGTCATTGTATTTTGTTAGTTGGGTTTTCTCAGGACCTCAGAAAGCGAATGCAGGGCATACAGTGCCACGCTTCTGCATGATATAGGGGGACGGTGTTCATGGCACTTGGGAACATCGATTAATTTCAAATACAATGAAAACGAAAATCTGTATATTTTTAATGGTTATGTTGTCCGTTGCCAATATGATTAAAGCCCAAAAAATTAATATTAACGACACGGTAGAAGTGGCCAATGGTATCATAAACAGAATACCAATACAAATTGATGAAGGTAGCTATAATTATCAAATAAAAGTAGAATTTGATTTGTTTCTACCTGATAATGTAGAATTCGTAGATGCAACTTATAATTGTCATTATCAAAATCTTAATGGATTTAATGATGTTTTTAAATATGGTGAAAGTCTTAGCGATGGATCTGGAGAAATTGGTATTAATGATGATCATTCTTATCATATTAGTTTTTGTAAGACAAGGGATGAAAATAATTACAAAATTCATTTGAATATACTAAATGACTTTACAGAAGGTTATGCTTTTCTAAAAAACATTAAAGCAAATGACCAAAATATTGATGAACTTACTATATGTTTACTAAAAACAGACAATCCCATAGAACCATATATATTATTTAATGAGCACACATACTATTCTTCTCATGAAGATTACACTCATTCTAATGCTGAAATAATAGATGATGAGTATGAATATTATCTTTCTATGTCATTTTTCTATGATGAAAAGAAGGAATTTCGATCCTATGCAGATGGTTATGAAATAGATGACTGGGCTGATTCACACTGTGGTAGTTCAGGAGATATTTTTTCTACAACTGTTTCTTCTATCGTTGATGATGTTTCTAATTGGAAATATCGAAAACCAAATACAATTACGATATCCCCCTCCTTCATTAATTACAAACCAAAAGATATTTCCAATTGGTTTCATTTTGTTGGAACATCTATTTGCATAGAAGGATTGAAAAATCTTAACACATCAGAAGTTACAAAAATGATAGAGGTTTTTTCTGGATGTTATGAATTAGACCTCAGTCATTTTGTCACTTCAAATGTGACAGATATGTATGGTATGTTTTCCAGATGTGAAGATAACAATCTTGATTTGACCAGTTTCAACACAATAAATGTCACGAACATGAGTAAGATGTTTGAACATTGTCAAAAACTATCTAGCCTAAATTTATGTAGTTTTAATACTTTGAAAGTAACAAACTTGAGTGGAATGTTTGCAAATTGCAATAATCTAAAAAATCTTGATATTAGCAGTTTTAATGTATCAAATGTCACCGATATGAGTAGTTTGTTTGAAGAATGCAACAGTTTGGAGAACATAGATATCAGCCATTTTGACACATCAAATTTACTATATAGCAGTAAAATGTTGTACAACTGCACCAACCTGAAACAGCTTTCGATATCCTCCACTATGAAGAATTTGGCAGAGGATGCATGTGTTGGTGTAGGAACAAAAGAATCACCTTGTGAGATCATTGCTCCAGAGGGCTTTGACTTCGGGGTGGACACCTCTGGCGACTATTTCATTTGGAAAGGCGGTCATTTCACTATCGATACGGGCGAAGGCATTAAGAATTATGCTCTATTATCTACAGATGGTAAGAAATTGACTTTTTATCATGACGACAAGAGATCTACGAAAGAAGGTGTGGCACTCAGTTTGAATGCGGAGGGACAAAAACCTCTCTGGCTGGAGTGGTCACCTGAAAATATCACAGAGATTGAATTTGACGAATCATTTATTGATGTCAGACCTAACACACTCTATCAATGGTTCAATGGGCTTGAAGGACTGAAACGCATCGTCAATATAAAATATCTCAATTTGTCTGAGAGCACTGATTTGACAAGTCTCTTTGAAGGTTGCAGCAGTCTGGAAAGCATTGATATGAGCCAATGTAATCTCTCAAAAGTGAGGAATTTGGACAAGTTATTTAAGAATTGCAGCAGTTTGATTACAGTAAATCTCAATAAGGTGAATACCGAAAGAGTTACCTCAATGTCACAGATGTTCTACGGATGCACGAACCTCACGAATATCAATCTGAATGATTTCAATACTTCAGTAGTTCGTGATATGAGCTATATGTTCATGAACTGCAGTAAACTCATGAATATTAATTTTAGCAGTTTCAATACAAAATGGGTGAGCAACATGAATCGTATGTTTGCAGGATGCAACAGTTTGGAAAGCCTCAACCTCGGCAATTTCGATACATCCAATGTGACAGACTACAGTTACATGATGGCAAACTGTTCGGGATTGGAATGGCTTTCCGTTTCCGCTACTATGACCAATTTAACTAACGGTGCCTGCAATGGCATCGGAACAGAGGCTTCACCCTGTGAACTGCGCATCCCGGAAGGAACAGACTTCGGCATTGACACGTCCGGGGAGTGGTTTACATGGAAGGGAGGATACTTCTATGTAAATCCTACTCCTCTTAAATCATACGCCCAACTGTACAACGGCATACTGTATTTCTACTACGACCGCGAGAAAGAAAGCCGCCCGGGAACAATCTACTCCATTCCTACCACAGCTACAACACCCGAATGGGCAACTTCCGCCTCTTCTGTTACAAAAGTAATTTTTGATGCCTCATTCGAAGAGTTCCGGCCCACTTCCACCTACCAATGGTTTGACGGCATGACAAACCTTGCATCTATCGAAGGTATCGAATACCTCAATACTTCTGCAGTCACTTCCATGTACTGCATGTTCAACAAATGTGCTAACCTGCAGAAACTCGACCTCAGCCACTTCGACACAAGGAAAGTTACCAGCATGACTGCCATGATGGCAAATTGTACCAACCTCAGAGAGGTCAATTTGGAAGGATTCAACACGTCCGCTGCCACGTCTATCCGAATGATGTTCCAAAACTGCTCCTCGCTGACTGCCGTCGAACTCAGCAGCTTCGACTTGAGCAATTGTACGGACATCCGCAAACTTTTCGAGGGTTGTACTTCTTTGGAGGCCGTGGACTTCAGCAACTTCAACGTGCAGCCGGGCACCAACACCACCAACTTGCTCTACAACTGCTCCGCACTGAAGACGCTCATCCTGTCTGATTCCATGGAAGGCATCAACAGCACGGCATGCAAAGGCGTGGGAACGGCTTCTAATCCTTGTACAATCTCTGCTCCCAGCACCTTCGACTTCGGAGTGGACACATCTGCAAACAGTTTCCTCTGGAAAGGCGGTTATTTCCATCTGCTCATTCCCGCCACCATCGCCTTGAACACCGTTTCCCTGCAACCCGGCTCCACGGCTCAGCTCCCCATCAACCTCAACAACGGCACGGACATGACGTATAACGGCTACCAGTTTGACCTCCAACTCCCCAGCGGTGTCACCCTTGCCAAAAACGGAAACAAATGGCTCTACACCCTCGGCGACCGCTACAGCGATGAGGGCATGACAGTCAGCTTCAATGACCTCGGCAACGGCAAGTACCGCGTGGTCTGCCTGTCCATGAGCAACGTCACCATCACCGGCACTTCGGGAACACTCCTTTCCTTGACGCTGAAAGCGGCAGAGGATGCTGAAATAGGAGATTATAGCGGAACAATCTCCAACTTTACCCTCAGTACGGTGGATAAGGTCAGCGTGAAAGTGGATGACACCAACTTCATCATCACCATCTCCGCATTTGACCCGGGAGATGTCAACCATGACGGCGTGGTGAACGTCACGGACGTGATGGCAACAATACAATATATCCTCGGCACGAATCCTCCCAACTACGATGAGAGCCTCGCTGACATGAACAACGACGGAAACATTGACGTAACGGATGCCATGGCCATGGTCCTCGTCATTCTGGATTCTAATGTTTCCGGAGCTCCAGCATGCGCCATCACTTCTTACGAAACACTCACCCTGGCACCAAATGCCAACGGGTTCGACATCACATCCGCAGGAGAATTCACCGCTTGTCAGATGACCGTAACCCTCCCGGAGGGTGGCTCCATCTCGAACGTGAGCACCACAGCGGGCGGGAAAGCATTCGTCAAGAAAATCGCCGACAACCGCTACAACGTAGTGGTGTACTCACAGGAAGGAATGCCGCTGACGAAAGACGGTGCCTTCATACAACTCCGTACTCACGGCAACACCAACGGCATCTCTATCAACAACATCCAACTGACGGACAGAAGCCTGAAAACCATCATTCTGGATGAGACAAACGGCATCATCGAAATCGCCAACAATGAACAAGGGGGCGACTTCTACAACATCCAAGGCATGAAGGTGAAAACACCAAACCGTGGAATCTATATCCGCAACGGCAAGAAGCAAACCGTCAAATAAACTTCATAGTTTGAATATGTTAATAATCCGCCCCGGTGCCACAAAAGGCATCGGGGCTTTTCAATGGAGAGTGACATAATGCCGCCGGCTACACCACCCTACTTGCCTGGTGCGTATCAGCCGTGGTGTATCAGGTGTTTTCGTAAGACGGGCGAAGCCTTGATGTATGTTGAAGGCTATCACTTTATTGTTACTATTGGACTATTGGATTTGGAGCCACACTTGTCAGTTAAGCTCGACTGTTCAAAGTCTGGTTGTAGGCCTCCACTTCCTGTTTGATACGCTGCTTGATATCTTCCCATTTCATGTTCTCAAACATGAAAGGCATAGGCTGCAGGTCAGCATCACCGAAATAGGCCATGCTCAACAGGGCGCGGTACTCTGAGCCATCTTGATATTTTTGGAGATAGAGTCGCAGGAGTTCGCTGAAAGAAAAATGTTTCAGAAGATAATAAATGTCGATAAAGTCTTTCTTCGTTCCCCGGCCGATAACGGCATTCACCTTCATCGCAGCAATGTCCTTCGGAGAAGCAAGGCGAAGACCATCTTCTATGACGGGAGCATCAATCCAAGCATAACTATAGTTGACAATGTCAACCTTCACGCCGTTCAGGAAATAGGCCTTGATACGTTTGCTATGACCTCCTACCACAACTTGCTCAATATGTTCCTTCAAGGCATCCGTCAGTTCATCCACATTCTCAGTCGTCTCACCAAAGAAATCGAGATCAACGGAACGGCGATGCCCGTATTGCAAGGCGAGTGAGGTGCCACCCACCAGCCGCATATTCTCCAACTCTGGCATTTGCATGAGTGTTCTCAGGAGTTCCAGGGTGTCGGGTTGGACTGTCTGAAGTGATAACATCGGTATTCCTCTTCTTTGGTGTGTGAGATGGTACAAATAAAAGCCAGACAAACGGGATTGAGAGTCCGCATCTTCTTACACTCCTCCACAATCAAGTCAAGACCATAATATTGGTTGATGAGCAGCCAATCGTTCATCTGGCCATACTCCAGCACTCGCTGAATGATATAGCCTCGGTTTTCGTCCATCTTCAACTCCGATGGATTAATATCCCAAAACAAATTGGCAGAAAAATGCCTGATACATTCCTTGCTACTCATATCATTTACAAAATTACAAATATTTGTGGAATAAAGGGAGTCTTTTCGGCAAAAAGGAGATAGTATCCCCGTATTTTTTATCAAATGAGTTCGGGGATTATTGTATACCCCTGTGCTCAGTAAATATCAAGCTATATGAAACAGATAATAATAGGCAGGAGTTTGCCGCCGGCTACACCACCCTACTTGCCTGGTGCGTATCAGCCGTGGTGTATCAGGTGTTTTCGTAAAAATGTAAAGCTATTGCATTTTGAATTTGAGAATCTGCCGTCCGAACTTAATTTAAAAGTTAATTCTCTTGTGCAAATAAAAAAGAATTGATATCTTTGCTGCGGATAACGTATATTTTAAATGCAGCATTACACCACTATCCGACAAGATTCTTGTATTTGGAAACGGTGGGGTTAAGGATGCAAGAACATGGGAAAAGAGCGAAACGCTGGCTCCATATGTAAAAACACTAATGGATACAAGTCGTTTCATCTCTTCTCGTATCAAGGATGTAACTATCATTTTGATAGACAAGGAGATATTAGGGAATTTAAATTTCACAAGAAATGAAAAGGAGTAAGATATTAGAGGAGAGACGGAAGCACGTTAATCCTGAGATTCGCAAATCGATAGACCTTTCTTTCCAGATAGTGGATAGAATCCATGAAGTATTGGAGGAAAAAGGTCTTCGGCAAAAAGACTTGGCAGCTATGTTGGGTAAAAGCGAGGCCGAGATTAGCAAATGGATGCGAGGCACTCATAATTTCACCATTGACACACTGGTATCCATAGAAACTGCACTTGGTGCACCCATATTACAGGTTTTCCATCAAGATAATCTGCAAACTGTATGATATCAATTCATTTCAGATGAGAGCATGGTGATGGTTCTCGTCATCCTAAATACGAATGTTTTAGGAGCTCCGGCATGCGCCATCACTTCTTATGAAACACTCACCCTGGCTTCATGCAATAGAGAACAAACAGAGACACTACTAAAATAATCATTTCATTTATCAGACTATGAGGAAAATAATCGTCACAGTGGCACCGGTCTGCCATGTGGGAAAGGAAATTCCACCCGATGTAAAAAATCCGTTGACACCGGAAGAAATTGCGGAAGATACCATCAACTGCTACAAGGCAGGCGCCTGTGAAGTACACTTGCATACCCGCGACCTGAATGGCAATCCGACTTTTGAACTTGATGTGTTCCGGCAGACCATCGGACTCATCCGCAAGGAGACAGACATGATTATACAAGGTTCTACCGGAGGACTCTCCACACTGACACTGGCAGAGCGCTGCGTCAGCCTCGACGTGCCTGAGGTGGAAGTAGCCTCACTGAACATGGGCAGCGTGAACTTTGGTGAAACGGTGTATATCAATACCATGCCCGACCTGCGCTATTGGGCGAAGAGACTCGACGAGACACATACCGTGCCGGAGATGGAACTCTTCGACCTAAGCCATGTGGAGTGTGCCACACGGCTTGCCGACGAGGGAGTGCTGCACCGTCCTCTCCACTACAATTTCTGCGTTGGACCAGGCAACTCGTCGAACTTATCGGCTACAGGGCGCAACCTGGCCATGCTATGTTCACTGATGGAGCCAGGCTGCAGTTGGGGCATCACCCACGACTCCATGAAAGACTTCTCCATGCTGGCGTGTGCCATTGGTATGGGGGCGTCTGCCGTTAGAATTGGCTTCGAAGACAGTTTCTATTATGCAGAAGGGAAACGTGCTCATAACAACGCCGAACTGGTGGAACGTCTGGTGGCGCTGATACGACTGATGGGATGTGAGCCGGCAACTCCGGATGAAGCCCGTGCAATGCAACATATCAAGTAGGATGAAAGAAGCAGGATGGAAGATGGTCGTGTTGGATGACGACCCGACAGGCATTCAGACAGTACACGGCTGTCTGCTCATTACGCAGTGGGATGAGGATAACATCCGTCGTGGCTTTGCCGACGATGAGCCATTCTTCTATATTTTGACCAACACCCGTGCCATGACGCGCGAGATGGCTGCTGCTGTGACAAAAGAAGCCATGGAGATGGTTATCAAGGTGAACCGTGACTTCGGCTATCGCCTCATCGTCGTGAGCAGAAGCGACAGTTGCCTGCGCGGACATTTCCCTTTGGAAACCGATGTCATGCGTGATTGCCTGATAAACAATGGCATCGCCGTGGCTCCAAAAACACCGTTCTGTCCGGCCTTTATTGAGGCGGGACGTGTGACCATCGGAGGCATCCACTATCTGAAAGAGGAAAACAAAGAGGGAGAAGAAAACCTCATCCCCATCAGCGAGACGGAGTTTGCCAATGACAATGTGTTTGCCTACCACACCTCAGTGCTGACGGAGTATATCCGTGAGAAGGGAGCCGACCCCGAAGAGTATATCATCATCAATGCCCAGTCATATGATGAGTTGTACCAGTGGTGGAATACTGTGAAACAAGAGAAATGTGAGGCAATGGTTATCCGCAGCAGCAGTTCATTACCCAAGGTCATTGCCAACTGCCCCGACATTCCCCTGTTGGACAAAGAGATTCTCTCACCCCTCAACAAAGCCCACATGCCGCTCTTTATCGTCGGTTCCCACGTGAGGAAGACCACGCGCCAACTGGAATGTCTGTTGGCAGAGCCAGGTATCTACGGCATCGAACTTGACGTGCAGCGCATCCTAAACGACAGCGAGGCATTGATGCAGGAAACGCTCAACACCATCAAGCAAGGGGTGGATAAGTTACTGACACCTGTGGTATATACCTCCCGCCAGGAAATCAGGTGCGAGGATGCAGACCAGCGCCAACATTTAGGCATGAAGGTCAGCGATTTTCTGGTCGACATCGTGCGCCAGTTGCCCTATGACCCTTCTTATCTGGTTGCCAAGGGTGGCATCACGTCGCATGATATTCTTACCCGAGGATTGGGCATCAAGTCATCCCGTGTTCTGGGGCAGATTGTGACCAGTGTTCCCTGTGTCATGACAGCATCATTTCCATACATTATTTTCCCCGGTAATGTTGGAAACGAAGGGTCGTTGAAAGAAGTTTATCTTAAATTGAAAGAGGGTGCGTGACACACCCTCTTTTTGTTATTCCTTGATAATCGGTTTCTCTGGATTGATAAAGACGAAGAGCACAGCACTGATGATGAGCATCACGGCAATCATATAGAGCGGCAGGTTGTAGTTGCCTGACGATTCTACGAGTTGTCCAAAGAGAATGCCGCAACAAAAGCCACCGATATTGCCCGCCGTATTCATGGCACCGGAAAGGGTGCCGGCATGTTGCTTGCCGAGGTCGATGCAAAGAGCCCATGCCGAAGGCAGCATGAGGTCGAAGATACCGAAGCAGAGCGAGAGGAATACGAAGACCGCCATCTTGCCGGGGATAAATGCCGCCAGGAACATGCACACAGCAGAGACAGCCAGCGAAGAACTGCCCAATGCCTTTCGGCCTATCTTCATGCCGAATTTCTTCGTGAGTTTGTCTGTCAAATGTCCTCCTGCGATGTTGCCCATCATACTCATCACGAACGGCACGGCGACAGCATACGTGAGTTCGCTCTTCCCGAATCCCCGCCCCAATTCCATAAATGTGGGGAACCATGAGAAGAAGAACCACGAGCCGAAAGCATAGAAAAAATACATACCGCAGAGCAGCCAGAACTGGCGGTTGCGTAGCAGGCTGCTCCATGAAAGACGGTTCTTTTTGGCCACAACCGTCTTATCGGTATTACCGGGGTCTCTATAAAACATCCACCAGACGACAGCCCATACGATACCGAGGGCACCCAACAGATAAAAGGCAGCACGCCAACCTACCCACAACATGACGGGAATGACGACAAACGGCGTCAACGCTCCACCCATACGGCTGGCAGCCCACACATAACCTTGAGCCTTGCCTACCTCCCCTTTCTCGAACCAACGGCTGATGACACCCGTGGAACATGGTGAGGAACCAGCCTCACCGACTCCGAACATGAAGCGGATGACCAGCAACGAGGCCAAACCGCCAGCCATGCCCGTGAAAGCAGTGAACAAGGACCACCACAACACAATGACGGCCAATATCTTGCGATGCCCAAAAGCATCGCCTAAGGCACCCATGGGTATCTGCATCAGACCATAAGAGAGGATAAAGGCACTCTGCACCCACCCCCACTGTGCAGGCGAGAGTTGAAGGTCATGCATGATGCTCGACCCCGCCACACTGATGTTGATGCGGTCGAGAAAGGTGACCATGCCGAGGATAACGAGCATGGTCAGGATGGCATTCTTCCGGCTCATAGGTTCAGGAACTTGCGAAGCCCCTTCACCCCAAGAACAGGACTGGAGAGAACCGGCTTGCCTGTTAGTTGACTGAGCCGTTGTTCCATGCGGGCCATCGAGCCCTGGGCCAACACAAACATATCCACCTCTGAAGCAATGCGTTTGGCAGCCTCTGCGATGAGGCGGTCGTGCGTCTCACCGTCGCTACTCTGTCCTGCAGCAAAGGCCCCCTCGGCCAGTCCCTCCACCAAAGTCACTTCGCGGTTGGCCTTGGCGGCTTCATTTCTCAGCAGGCGGCAAGTGGGAGCAAGCGTGGTGGGCAGCGTCGAGATGACACCGATGCGGTCATAGTTGGCTACAGCCTCCGCCGCCATCGGTTGGTCAATACGGAAGATGGGGATACGGGCATACAGATTGCCATAGTCGGCAATGTCGCCCACACTGCTGCATGTGTTGAAAACTACGTCAGCCCCGGCATCAGCCGCCCCATTGTAATACGACAACAGTCGGCGACGGACGGCATTCGTCACCTCATTGTTGGCAATGACCTCCTTGATAAGCGACGAGTCTGCGATATGGTTTACATTAACTTCCGGCAGATACTCCTGGAATATCTTCGTCAATGGCTCAACAAGCGCCATGGCGGTGTGTACACATACTACGTGAATCATGTTTTTCTGCAATTATATGATGATGTCCCAAAATTACAACAATTCCAGCAAATAAAGACAGAAATTTATGCCAAAATATAGATTTGATTTCAAAATACTATATTACACCGACTTGCAAATCCGATTTTTTATTTAAATTTGCATATAGAAAAAAAACAACAATCTGAAAACCTTAAATAATGTCCATCATTTTATTTCTCACATTTCTTCTATCGTCCTTGGAAGTCACCGCCCAACAGGTTCCTGTGATGGAAACTGGCGGGCAGCAGATGCCCAATGAATGGATAGACAAGGACACAGGACACAAGGTGTTCAAACTCACACGCCGTGAGGGGCGCAACTCCAGTTTCTACTTCCACAACAACCCCTTCATCGGCAATGAGATGGTGTTCTGCGGTGGTGACAAGCCATTCCAGGGAGACGACATGACTGCCTTTTCCGGACCGGCCGACAGACTGCAGATGTATGCCGTAGACTTGAAGACACTTGACATCCGCCAACTCACCCACGAACCCTTCAATGTGAAAACGGAGATTGTGTGTCCTGCCACCCATGAGATTTTCTATCAGCACCACGACACTGTCTTTGCATTGAATACCGACAAACTGACCCGGCGCATCATCACCGTCATGCCAGAGGCGCTAAGGGGCGGCATCGTCACCGTCAATGCCGACGGAACGATGTTGGCAGGAAAACTTGACGACCCCGAAGAGCGCAAAATACTGAGAGAACACCCCAAGAAAAGCGATTTCTTCAACCTCATATTCAATGCCCGGCTCAAGAAGACCCTCTTCACCATCGACACGCGTAATGGCGTGGTAGACACCATCTACAGCGAGAGAGCCTGGCTCAACCACCTGCAGTTCTCGCCCACCGACCCCACGCTGCTGATGTTCTGTCACGAGGGTCCCTGGCATGAGGTCGACCGCATCTGGACCATCGATGTGGTGAAACGGGGCAAGCCCCAACTCATCCACAAACGGACCATGCACCGTGAGATAGCGGGCCATGAATGGTGGGGTGCTGACGGCAAGCATATCTACTTTGACCTGCAGAAGCCGAGAGGCGAGACGTTCTTCGTAGGCAAGACCAATGTCTATACCGGCGAGGAGCAGGACTACGAACTGCAGCGCCATGAGTGGTCGGTGCATTTCGTCTCGTCGTGGGACGAGACCATCCTGGCCGGCGACGGAGGTTCCAAAACGTCGGTGGCACACTCCCCTGAAGGGCAATGGATATACAAATTTGAGTACGATGGTTCGAAATTCAAGACCACCCGTCTCGTCAACATGAAAAACCACGATTATAAACTTGAACCCAATATCCATTTCTCGCCCGACCAGCGTTGGGTGATTTTCCGAGCCAACTTCGAAGGCACCGAGAATGTATATGCGGTGGAACTATAGATAACGACACACTATGGAATACAACAAACGTATCCTTGTCATCGACGACACCGGCCAGTTGTCGACCATGATGAAAGAGGCATTTACGGAAGATGAAGGAGTCGAGGTGACCTGTTCTTCTTCAGCGCGAAACGACTTGAGGAAAATACTGCGTTACGACTACTTCCTCATCTATATCCATCATGACGGACTGATAGCAGACTTGCACAACTTAGTCGACTACGTGACGGCGTTTCTCAACTACACTAAGCCCGTGATTTATGCCATCACCTCCGATGCATCCGCCATGGCCACCATCGACATTCCCGGTCTGGGATTCATGCCCAAACCCATCAATATCGATGTGCTCCACAAACAGATACTCAATGCCATCGACATGCTCTCAGCCAACAGGAGCATCAACGATGTGTCACATCTGCCGGGCAACTACGCCATCGATGCCACACTACGCGAAAAGATACAGAAAAATGAGAAATTCGTACTGGTCTATTTAGACATCGACAAATTCAAGCCCTTCACCGACTACTACGGTCTGTATAGAGCCAACCTGTTGATAGCCTATCTGGCAGAAGTACTCAACAAGGCAACTGCACAGTACGGAAGCAAAAGGGATTTCATAGGCAACGTAGGAGGAGATGACTTCGTGCTCATCCTCAACGACTACGAACATGCAGAAGACATCGGCCATGAGATTATCCAACAGTTTGACAATCATATATCCCAATTCTACACCCAGGAAGACCGCGATAAAGGATGTATCGAAGTGCTCAACAGAAAGGGAGTCAAGGAGCGCTTCGGCCTCATCAGCCTCTCCGTAGCCATGGTAAGCAATGAGCACCAACACTTCGACTCCACCGATGAAGTGTATGTGAAGATGATGAAAGCCAAAGAAAAAGCAAAACAAATCAGCGGTTCGGTCATGTTGTTCGACAGGTCAAAATAAAGACTGCCATGCCTAAAAACCAGAACAAGAATATTGAACTGCTCAACGGCGACCCGAAAAAATCGCTGCCACGGCTGGCCCTGCCGGTGATGGTCACGATGGTCATCACCTCGCTCTACAATGTGGTTGACGGCATCTGGGTAGCCGGACTTAACGCCGAGGCCATCTCCGGCATTGGCCTGATTACACCGCTGTGGATGGTGATTAATGGCGTTTCCAATGGTCTGGCCCATGGCGCCACCAGCGCGGTGAGCCGTCATGGCATCGACGACAAGGCCAAAGCAGAGAAAAGTGCGGAGCATGCGCTCATCATCTTCGTGTTGGGCGCCATTCTGCTGACGTTGATTCTGCTGACCGTCCTGTATCCCTACCTGAGCACCTTCCACGTGAACGAGACGACCCACCAGGCAGCCGTCGACTATGCCCTGCCTCTGTTCCTGGGATTGTCGGGGTTCACGTTGTCCTGCGGCTGTGCGGGTCTGATGCGTGCGGAGGGCGACACCAAGCGCCCGATGTATGCCTGCTCATTAGGAGTGATTCTCAACGGTTGCCTCGACCCGGTTTTCATCTACACCTTAGGCATGGGTGCCGCCGGAGCCGCCGTATCCACCATTTTCACCTCGTTCATCAGTGCATTCATCATGCTCTACTGGATGTTTGTCAAGAAGGACACCTTCTATAGAATCAAGCCATCGCGCATCATCCGTCCGAAATGGGACAACGCCATCGCCAAGGACATTCTAAACACAGGTATCCCCGCATCACTGGAACTGCTCATGATGGCATTTGCCAGTTTCCTGTTCTACTCCTACATCCGCACGTTGGGCGGCGATTATGGTGTGGCCGTCTACTCCTCGGGCTACCGTCTCTATCTGCTCAATCTCTTGCCCGTGACCGCCATCAGCCTGTCCTCCGTGGCCATCGTCGGCACATTCTACGGCAAGAAAGACGTGGTCAATCTTCGCCGCACCCACAGTTATTGCTGCCTCTATGCTACAGGAATAGGACTGGCACTCACCCTGCTGGTGTTTCTCTTTTCCAGTCAGATAGCACAGGTCTTTGCGCTGACATCAGATGACCCCAAACTAATCAGCGGCATCAGCCATTTTATCGGAATAACGGCTTTCTGCATACCTTTCTTAGGCATAGGACTACCCTCCACCTTCATGTATTTGGGAATGGGAAAGGGCAAATACAGTCTGCTCTGGACCACCATCAACGAAGTGATATGTGCAGCCTCAGCCACCTATCTCTTAGGTTTCATCTTCCATTTAGGACTCACAGGCATCTGGTGGGGCTTTGTGTTGGGCCGGGGAACAGCCTGCTGCTGCAACTTCATTTTCGCACGCTACACCATACAGTCGTTCAGCAAACGACTGCCATGATATCATCACACGATCCCGCATCTTATGATTAAAAGTAAAAACATCATTGTCATTGACGATAACGGCGACTTGGTAGAACTGCTGACCAAGGCTATACACGACAACGAAACGGTACTATTCATCCAGGCGAGTTCAGAGATAGACAAATTGGATGATTTGTTGGGAATAGAGGACTATCTCATCCTCATCAACGAAGACAGCCTGAAGAGCGACATTCGAGATTTGGTAGGTTACCTTTATAACCGTACCCAGTACAACATCACCCCAATCATCGTAGCCACGGGGAAGGAATTCGACCTGAGCGACGACGTGCAGAAACTGGTGCCTGTCATCAGCGTCCTGCGGAAGGACGTCCCTCCCGCCATACTCGGCCATTACCTGGTCAACTTGCTTAACTCTTTCGAATCAAACCGCAACCTGAATGCCTTGTCGGGATTGCCGGGCAACAATGTCATCGACCGGAAACTCAATGACAGCATCGAAAGTGGCAAAGACTTTGCCCTGATGTACATCGACCTGGACAATTTCAAGGAATACAATGAGTATTATGGTTTCCACAAAGGCGACCAGGTGATTCTCTTCTTCACGCGAATCCTCTATGAGGTGATGAGTGAATGTGGAGCAGAGACCGATTTTGTGGGGCATGTGGGCGGCGACGACTTCGTGGTGATTCTGCAGAACACCCATATCATAAAAGAAGTGGGCGACCGGATTATCGCCCACTTCGATGCTGGAATCAGTGATTTTTATGAGGCCAAAGACCTTAAAAACGGCTACATTGAAGTCAGGAACCGTGCCGGCGTGATGGAGCGCATCCGTATCATGAGCGTCTCCATCATCGTGGTCGACGGCAATGAATTCCGCACCACCACCCTTGACAACATGTACAAAAAGATGATGCTCTACAAGAAGCAAGCCAAGATGGTGAAAGGCAGTGTGCTGCTTCAATCCCCCAACGCTTCCGTCACTCCTCCTTCTGATTGATGATATCCCATTCGTGCTTGCGGAACGAGTTGTCGGTGGGTTTCCACGTCGGATCGGGCATATACCACCACTGCGACTCGAAGAATTTGCGCAGTTTGGCATCCTTGAAGACATAGCCGCGGTGGGCATATGGAAGATTTCGGTGAACGCGGGCACCGAAAGCCTTCAACTGGGCCTCATTCTTAATATTTGGGAAATACTTGTCGTGCTCACTTGAGATTTCGTACCATCCCATATAGGTGTCGCCGCTGTCGTAGTAGACAGGAACGGGTTTGTTTCCCCAGTCTATCAAATAATCGAGTTGGTCGGCAGACACGATTTCCATATCTGCTTTGGTGCGGAAATTATTGCGGTGCCATTCCAGGGTGCCGTTGCGCAGCACCACCTCCGTCACGGTATACTTCTCTCCAAAATCATCGACCGTCATTTCACGGGTCTTACCCTTGCCTGATGTCACGCGGAAGGGAGCCCCCTCGAACGGGGTGTTCTCGATGATGAAATGCTTGGTACAGTTGTCCGTCTTGATGCGAAGCGTGAAATCATCAATCTGGTGGTTGGCCCACCGCATGGCAGGAAGCAACCAATACGGCACTTCGAAAGCCTTCCCAATGCCAAAGGACATGCGGTATTTATACGTATGCTTGACGGTATTCAACCCCTTTTTGAAATTCGCCTTGAAATAGTAGGCATAGGCAAAGGAGGCATACTCGTCGGTCTGCTTGTTGTAGAGCCGCTCGCTGTTCTCCGCATCAAAATGCCAGCGGTCGAAATTGACAGGAACAAAGACCTGTCCCGATTTGCGGGCATCCTGCACCTCCTTGGGCAAATCCTCCATATCACCCCTGCCGAAGACCACGCCGTTGCTGTAACTGAGCGGCTGTCCGTTCATCACCACGGAGAAATCCATGATATACGGATGGGCACCTTTGAAATCGAGTTCACTCCCGTCATTATAGGGCGCCGAAGCCTCAAAACCCATCGTCACCATTTTGTCGGGTCCGTTGTTCTGGAAGGTATAGTCCACGTCGACATAGGCGAAGCCATCGTCACCGATGTTGATGGTCAGAATCTCTTTCTTCACTGAAATATCCGTCTCCTGGACAGGCTCCAAATGGCTGCCGTTGACATAATAGACAGCATCATTGGCACGGGCGGCAGTAGCCGTCAAAACCGTCATGACAGCCACCATCCAAAATTTGATTGACTTTTTCATCATTCTTTCTTGTTAATGTTTAGTTTGTGGACAAAAATAGAAAAAGTTATTCATTATTGCAACATTGTTGCGACAATTTTTCCTCCAAATATTGGGCGAAGATTCTGGCGGCACTCTCCACCTTGGCGGCACAGGGGCGTGTTTTATAATATTCGGCCGTACGTTCCGAGGCGACATACTGACCCGGGGGGACAGGGCCTTTCAGTCCCAACAGTTCCGCACATATCAGGGAGCCGTTGTCGGCCTTCGACTTGGCCAACAGTTCCTGCACGACCTTGTAGCAGGCTGACTTTCCTGCACGGTCGTTGCCCTCCGTCTGTCCGCAGTCGAGCCCTACAAGCATGACGATGCCCGACACGGCACCACACATCATACGCAACCGGCCTACCCCACCGCCAAAGCCTGCTGAAATCCGTTTGGCCATGACCTCGTCAAGACCATAGCAGTCGGCGAATGCAGCCACGACACTCTGGCAGCAGCCATATCCCTGCATGAAATTATCCACTGCCTGTTCCACACGTTTCTCCAATTCTCGTCTCATACCTGTCAAACTTTAGTTTTTGAAAATGACTGCGAGCATTGTCGCATTTCAAGTTACAAAAATAGATAAAACCAATTGATTCCTCCCATCCAAACTCACATCTCCATCAGCCACTTCCACTCCGGCGCCACGGGTATACCCTCTTCCGTGCACTGTTTGATGACATCTTTACTGATACTCATATAAAATATTTTATATGAATTGCAAGTTTTATAACGTTTGGTTTACAAAATTAGTTTTTTCTATAAAACAAGATTAATAACCTCCATTTTTTTTGTACTGTTTTCACACTTTTTTATTGCAATTTTATTTTTTACTCCAAAGTGAAATCATATAAGTCGTGACATAACTCAGGCGGAAACTGCGATAATTTGCATGTTTCCGCCCGAATTCTTTGATTAAAGCCCCAGGCTATAAGTTTTCTGCAAACTAATAATGAGCCACAGATGACACTTTAAAGAACGTCATAATTTCAAGGGCACAAAAATGACAAAAGCAATATAAATAGCGATTCTGGATTGCTATTTCGGGCGGAAACATTAAAAAAAATCAAGTTTCCGCCCGAAATATTTTTGGTCTCATTTATTATTTGTATCTTTACAACAGCAAATTAGACAAGGCACGTGATTCTTCTATCATTCATGCCAGAACATTAATTAAGTAGAAGCTGATGGAAAAGATTATTGGCAGAGAAGCAGAATTTGGTAAACTCACCGATT
>CACXDY010000066.1 GCA_902766505.1 uncultured Prevotellaceae bacterium | reverse complement strand
TCAGCAGCCGACATCAAGTCGCAGAACCGCACCCCCACCGTACTCTACAATGGGATGCTCCATCCCCTCATCGGCTATACCATGCGCGGTGTTATCTGGTATCAGGGCGAGGACAATGTGCCCCGCTATGCCACCTATGCCGACATGTTGGGCACCATGATTCGTGGATGGAGAGCCGAATGGAACCAAGGAGATTTTCCTTTCTACTACTGTCAGATAGCACCCTATGACTACAGCCTTATCGGATGGGAGGTGAACAGTGCCCTCCTGCGCGAGCAGCAGTCTAAGGTGGAGCAGACCGTTGCCAACACAGGTATGGCAGTCCTCATGGATGCCGGACTGGAATATGGCATCCATCCCCGCAAGAAACGGGAGGCCGGACAACGGCTCGCCATGCTTGCCTTAGGCAAGACCTACAGTGTGGAAGGCATCCCTGAGTTTGCCCGTTATGAGGGTGTGGAATTCCATGGCGATACCGCCGTGGTGCGTTTCGAGAAATCCCGTGAGTGGATATACTTCGACAAAGGGACATCAAGCCGTCTGTTCGAAATCGCCGGCGCCGACCGCCGCTTCTATCCCGCCAAGACCTGGATAGAGCGCAACAGGCTGTATGTGAGAAGCGACAGTGTGAGTGCCCCCTGTGCCGTGAGATATGCTTTCCGCAACTGGGCTGACGGCGACCTGTTCTGCGACGGACTGCCCGTCAGTTCCTTCCGGACCGATGACTGGTAAAAAAACATTCCTGCCATGAGAAAAATCCTCCTCTGCACCATGTTCCTCTTGTCGGCAACACTCCGCGCTGCCGACTATCTGCCCAAGGACTATACATGGGATTCGCAAAGCCGCAATTCCAGCGGGTCGATGCCCTGTGGTGGAGGCGATGTAGGCATGAACGTGTGGGTGGAGAAAGGCGACCTGATGCTCTATATCGCCCAAAGCGGATGGTTTGACGAGAACAACACGCTGTTGAAAGCCGGCCGTTGGCGGCTGCATTTCAACGGCGACCCCTTTGTTCAGGGCAATTTCCGGCAGACCCTTTGTCTGGCAGACGGTTCGGTGACGGTCACCGGCAAAGACCTGGAAGTGAGGATTTGGGCAGATGTCTTTTTCCCCACAGTCTTCATCGATATGGTCTCCAGCAAGACAAGGTCGGCACGCATCTCCTACGAGAGTTGGCGCTACCGTGACCGGCAGGTAACCAAGGCTGAATGTCAGCAATGCTCCTATAAATGGCTGATACCCAAAGACTGCATGACCCGTGCCGACCAGATTACGGCCGGTGACGATACGCTTTCGTTCAGCCATGAGAATGAGGAGAAGACCGTCTTCGATTTCACTGTCAGTTATGAGCAACTCGACAGCATCAAGGAGCAACTTTACAATCCCCTCGCCCACCGCCGTATGACAGGCATCATGCGCTTGCCCGGTTTTTCCTTCGCAGGCACCTCCGACAGCATTTATGCCGCCACCGACTACCGGGCATGGCATTACGACTGCCAACGGCTCCGCCGTTCCACCCTCAGCATCACCCTCGACAGCGGCGACCCCACCCACGGCACACCGCCGGCCCATGCCAAGGCCTCACGCAAGCGGAGCGCCCGGTGGTGGCACGACTTCTGGCAGCGGAGTTGGATTATCGCCGGAGAGAACCAACCCGAAGCCGCCCATATCCTGCGCAACTACGAACTGTTCCGCTATATGCTCGGCTGCAATGCCTACGGACATTGGCCCAGCAAGTTCAACGGAGGTCTATTCACGTTCGACCCTGTCTATGTGGAGCAGGCCGGTGATGACGGGCAACCCACCAATCCGTTTACTCCCGACTTCCGGAAATGGGGTGGCGGCACCATGACCGCTCAGAACCAGCGCCTCGTCTACTGGCCCATGCTCAAGAACGGCGACATCGACCTGATGGCCTCCCAATGGGACACCTACCTCAGGTTGCTGCCTACCGCTGTGGCACGCACCCGCCACTACTGGAATCACGGCGGGGCTTCGTTTACCGAACAATTAGAGAACTTCGGACTACCCAACCCCGCAGAATATGGCAAGCATCCGGCGGGCACGGACCCTGGCGTGGAGCGCAATGCCTGGCTGGAATATGAATGGGACACGGCACTGGAATTCTGCCAGATGATACTCCTGGCCAAGGAATATGCCGACGGCGACTACAGCCGCTATGACCCACTCATCACAGAGTGTCTGCGCTTTTTCGACGAGCACTATCAATATGAAGCCCGGCGTATGGGAGCCAAAGCCCTCAACAGCGACGGGAAACTCATCATCTACCCCGGTTCAGCCTGCGAGACCTACAAGATGGCCTATAACCCATCGAGTACGGTGGCCGCACTGCAGGCAGTGACCGCCAAATTTCCAAACTCCCCTCTCGCTGCCGAGCGCATCCCCGACCTGCCCCTGCAGGTCATCCAAGGCGATACCTGCATTGCTCCCGCCGTGGTCTGGGCACGTATCCAAAACACGGAAACCCCACAACTCTACCCCGTCTTCCCCTGGAGAATCTACGGGCTGGGGAGACCCGGTCTGCAAACAGCCATCAATACCTATCAGAAAGACCCGCATGCCATCGCCATGCGTGACAGCAAAGGGTGGAAACAGGACAACATCTGGGCAGCCTGTCTGGGACTGACAGAAGAGGCCAAACGGTTGGCCATCGCCAAATGGGCGGACGGTCCCTACCGTTTCCCCGCCTTCTGGGAACCCGGATTCGACTGGGCGCCCGACCTCAACCGTGGTGGAGCCGCCATGACGGGCCTGCAGGAAATGCTGTTGCAGGAATCCCCCGACGCAGAACTGATTCTCTTCGGGGCATGGCCCAAAGAGTGGGATGTCACCTTCCGCCTCCATGCCACGGGTGGCCGTGTGGTGGAAGGCACACTCCGCCAGGGTGTCGCCACCCACCACCTTGTAACAACACATTAACATCCAACAACCATGAAAAGACGACTTCTCTCCATCTGCTTTTGTCTGCTTGCCCTGTCGGCAAGTGCCAAGTTGGTCGTGACCAAGACCACGTGCAACTACCAAGGCGGCACCACCGCCATCGTGGACGGCAAAATCCGTGTGGGATGGCAATACAAAGAGACCGCCAACAAACCGGTCACGCAAAGCGAATACCACAGCATCGTGAAAGAGCGGCTGAAAGGCCACAAGGTCTATGACAGCGGTGCGGTGCAGTCTTCGGAGAGCCAGTTGATAGAACTGCCTGAACTGACCGCCATCCCCGGAGGCTATTTGTGGCAGGTGAGAATCGGCTACAACGATGCCAACGGACGACTCCACCTCTCGAAATGGAGTACTCCTCAGATACTGCGCGTGGTGCCCGACAACATGAAAGACAGAGGACAATGGATTGGCGCCATCACGAGAAGAGCCGCCCGTATCCCCCACGGCCGTTGGAGCGACGAGGTGTATAAGAAAGACTCTGTCAAGGCCCTGTGGAAAGACGTCGACACCCTCTCAGCCCAAAGCATCATCCTGCGCAAGGTATTCAAGTCGCAGCGCAAGGTGAAAGATGCCGTGGTCTATGTCAGCGGACTGGGTCACTATGAGATGAATATCAACGGCCAGCGGGTGGGCGACAGTGAGTTCGCACCGCTCTGGAGCGAATACAGCCGCACGGTCTACTACAACACCTATGACGTCACCCATCTGCTGCGGGCAGGCAACAATGCCATCTCGGTCATCCTGGGCAACGGTTTCTACAATGTACAGCGCGGCGGCAGGTACAGTAAGTTGCAGACCAGTTTCGGACCACCGCAACTGTTCCTGTGCCTCGACATCACCTATAACGACGGGACCACCGAACAGGTACACAGCGACACCTCCTGGTGCTGGACCAAGAGCCCCATCACCTTCAACAGTCTTTACGGAGGAGAGTCCTACGATGCCCGGTTGGAAGAGCCGGGCGTACTCCTGCCCGGATTCGATGACAGCAGATGGAAACAAGCCGTCGTGGTGGAGGGGCCAGAAGGAACACTGAGGGCAGAGACAGCCCCACCAGTGAAAATCATGGAGCGGCATGGCATCGCCTCTTGGGATACGGTCAACCCCGACTCCTTAGAGAAAGCCTCGCAGCGTACAAAACGGACCATCTCTCCCACTGCCTTTGTCTGCGACATGGGTCAGAACCTCGCCGGATTCCCCGCCATCACCGTCACCGGACACAGTGGACAAAAGGTGACACTCATCGTGGGCGAGCGGCTCAACGAGCAGGGAGTGTGCGACCAGTCGCAGACCGGCCGTCCCCACTACTATGAATACACCCTCCGGGGCGGGAGCCGCGAAACGTGGCATCCACGTTTCTCCTATTATGGTTTCCGCTACATCCAGGTGGAGGGGGCCGTACTCGAGGGTCAACCCAATCCCGACGGGTTGCCCGTCATCCACAACCTCGAAAGTTGTTTCATCCACAACTCTGCACCCTCGGTCTCCACATTCTGGTGCGATAACGAACTGATGACCAAGACACACCGACTCATCGAACGGGCAGAGCGGAGCAACATGCAGGCAGTGATGACCGACTGTCCGCACCGCGAGAAACTCGGATGGCTCGAGCAAGACCACCTCTGCGGTCCTTCACTGCTGTTCAACTACGACATGACCACCCTCGTGCCCAAAATCATACGCGACATCACCGACACCCAGAAGTCCAACGGCATGGTGCCTACCACCGCACCACAATATGTGTCGTTCGGCAATCTCTTCGACGACTCACCTGAATGGGGCTCCACGCTCATCATACTGCCCTTCCAATATTACGACATGTATGGCGACAGCACTTTGATTACCGACAACTATGATGCCATGCGCCGCTATGTGGACTATCTCGGCACAAGGGCCGAAGACGGCATCGTCAGCCACGGTTTAGGCGACTGGTACGACTATGGACCGGGAAGGGCTGGATTCTCGAGAAACACCCCTGTGACACTGGTGGCCACCGCCCATTATCTCTATGACCTGCAACTCCTTACACGGGCGGCAGCCATGACAGGGCGCGACCAAGACGCACGGCATTATGCCAACCTCTGCCAGCAGGTGACGGAGTCGTTCAACCGTCATTTCTACAAGCCCGACTCCTGCTATTACGGCACGGGGAGTCAGACGAGCAATGCCCTGCCGCTGTTCTTAGGCATTGCGGGTGAGCACAAGGCCGAAGTGTTGCGCAGTCTGGTGGCCGACATCCATGCGCATGGTGACCGGCTCACCACCGGTGATGTAGGCAACAGGTACCTGTTCCGTGTGCTGGCCGACAACGGCGAGAATGAACTGCTGTTCAAGATGCTCAACCACTATGAAACACCGGGCTACGGTTTCCAGATGTTGCAGGGAGCCACCACGCTTACCGAACAGTGGGACCCACGGCAGGGGGCTTCGTGGAACCATTTCATGATGGGACAAATCGATGAGTGGTTCTTCCGCACCATCGCAGGATTCCGGCAAAAGCCGGGGACACACGGCATGCGCCACCTCATCATCGACCCGCAACTGGTGGGCGACATCAACCACGTCACCGCCACCCTGCAAACCTGTTACGGAAACATCACCATCGACTATGACAAAGCCACCGGCAAGAAGACCGTCACCGTCCCTTACGGCTGCACGGTGGAATGAGAAGTCAGAAAATGCATAACAACCATGACCATCTATAGAAAAACCGTCATCCTCCTCTCCCTTTTGCTGACCACAACTGTCTGGGCAGGCGACATCATCGTCCGTCCGGGCGAAAGCATCTCCGATGCACTAAGAAAAGCGAGGGAATGGCGCCGAACGGCAGACCCGAAAGCGGAGGGAGGCATCCGCATCCTCATCCAATCAGGCACTTACCGCATGGAAGAACCACTGTTCATCCGTCCCGAGGACAGTGGAACGGCCACCTCGCCTACCATCATCTGTGGAGAGGAGGGCACCATCCTCTGCGGCGACCCCATACAGAAGCATACCCAGATTTGGCCCACGACAGGCATGGAGCGCCTGACAGGCTTCGACAAGGCTGCACGCACCATTACCATTCCCACACCACCCCGCAAAGTACTGAAACAGAGCAACCTGGAAATGGTGGTACACCAGCGGTGGGCCATCGCTATCCTCCGAGTGAAGGATATGCGGGTGATGGGCGACAGCACCGTGGTCACCTTCCACGAACCGGAAAGCCGGTTGGAGTTTGAGCACCCATGGCCACAACCCGTCATCGGCGGCGAGCGAGGCAACAGTTCCTTCCTCCTCCGCACCACCGAACAGCGCGACGGCATCGAGCAACTGGTGACCGTCTGCGGAACAGAGGACACCCCCGTGGAATATGTTAGATTCGAACATCTCACGTTTGCCCAGACCTGTTGGAACCGTCCCCTTCACAAAGGTCATGTCACCCTGCAGGGAGGCTTCCCCCTGGTCGATGCCTACAAACTGGAGCGCGAGGGACTGCCCTGGGCGGCGACCCTCGAGAACCAGGCATGGATAGAACGCCCTGTATCGGCGGTGACCATCAGCCATGCAAACCATGTGGATTTCAGCGGATGCACATTCACCGACTTAGGTGCTACGGCACTCGACTATGTACAAGGCATCAGCGACTGCACCATCAGCGGCAACCGTTTCAAGCGCATCGGAGGAACGGCCATCCTGGCCGGGTCGTTCGCAGAAAGTCCTCGCGAGGTTCACCGCCCCTATGGCGACCTGGCACGCCAATGCCGCCGTCTCACCATCCGCGACAACATCATCGAGGAGGTCTCGACCGAGGACTGGGGTGCAGTGGGCATAGGCTGCGGCTATGTGAGCGACATCCTCATCGACGGCAACACCGTGAACCACGTCAACTACTCCGGCATCTGTGTGGGATGGGGCTGGACACCCCTCTACACCGGCATGGTCAACAACCGCATCACGCACAACAAGGTCAGCGACTATGCCCGCCAGTTATATGATACCGGTGGCATCTACACCCTGTCGGCACAACCCGGTTCCCTCATCGCCGACAACCAAATCAGCGCCCCCACCCCGGCACCCTATGCCACCAATGGCCGTGCCTTCCCCATCTATCTCGATGCGGAGACCGACGGCTATACCCTCAG
>CACXDY010000065.1 GCA_902766505.1 uncultured Prevotellaceae bacterium | reverse complement strand
GGGTATGACGGAACCGTTAGACCCCAGAACATTGCCGAAACGGGTGGTGACAAACTGGGTGATACCTTTCTTTTTGCCCTCCTTGATCGCTTTGTCCAAACTCTGCACGTATATCTCGCAAATTCGTTTCGAACAACCCATCACATTCGTTGGATTCACCGCCTTGTCGGTGGAGAGCATCACAAATTTCTTGACATTATATTTGACACTTAGGTCGGCTATGACCTTCGTGCCGTAAATGTTGTTATAGACACTCTCGCTGGGATTGTCTTCCATCATGGGAACATGCTTGTAGGCGGCTGCATGGAAAACGTAATCGGGACGGAAGGAACTGAATATGTGCTCCATGCGGTTGGCATTGGAGATAGAACCTACCACGGTATTTGTCTTGATGTTGGGCCATGAACGGGCCATCATCAAACGGATATCATGTTGAGGCGTCTCTGCAGAATCTATCAACATGAGTTCTGATGGGTTATAGTCGCTAATCTGTCTGACGATTTCTGAACCAATAGAACCTGCTGAACCGGTGATAAGTATCTTTTTGCCCGTAAGCATCTCACCCACCTTTTTCATGTCTACCTGGATTTCCTCTCGCGGAAGCAAATCCTCTACACTGATGGCCTTAACCTGAACATTCGAGTAGTCTTCTTCCTTGTTCCATTCCTTGGTGCCTTCTGTCATGTAAATCTTTACATCGGCATTGAGCAAGATATCTTGAATCTCCTGATTCTTACGGAATTTGTCATTTTGTAGAGGGGAAACTAATACAGCCTGAATCCTGTCCCTTTCTAAAAATCTGGGAAGATTGTCGTCTATGATGTAGACATGCTCACCCATCAGCATCTTTCCTTTGTAATCTCTGTCGCTGGTGAGAAAACCGCAGAATGAGAAATTGGCCTCTTTTTGATTGCGTATGTTTTTGGCAAGTCCTACACCTCCGTTGCCTACACCAAAAATGAGGGTGCGCAAAGACTGTTCACGTTTGTAGGAAACATCGAAAATAGTTTTGACAAGTACACGCCATATCCACATGAGAATCATGGCTAATACGTACATGGCAAGAATCTGCCTTCCTTGTAGTGCTACAAACAGCGATTTATGGAATTGCGCCTTGATGCCCAAGTGTAACCAATAGATGGGATAATGCATCACCTCGGCAATAGCACATGACAGAAGCATAGCATAGGCCACACGCCGTAAGTCAACGAAGGAAGAATACCTGACAACTCCTGAATAGGTATGGAAAACCCTGAAACCAATCAGGTTAAATATCATGTATACCAATATCGTCCTGGATGCCGCTCCAAAATGTGATAGCAATGAGGATGCACTGGTAAACAACAGCAGGACAAATATTCCGGACAGGAAACAGATTAAACAGTCGAGAAGAAGGATTGCCCAATAGGGGAGGGCTTTCTTGGTGAAATACCAATTGAGGAGCTGGTCAAGCACTCTTTTGAAAAATGAGTGAATGGATGACATCGGTTCTTTCATTTTCTTACACAGTCTTTCAATATGGCTATTATTCTTTCCACATCGTTGTCTGTGACACATGGGCCGGAGGGAAGACATAGACCCTTCCTGAATAATTTAACGGATGTCTCACCCACATAGGCAGGGGCATCCTTATACACTGGTTGGGTGTGCATCGGACGCCAGAGCGGACGGCTCTCTATACCTTCTTTCGCTAAGGCATCCATTGCTCTCAATACTATTTCACAGGGTTCCATCTCTGTCTCATAGTTGAAGGGAGCATTGCTCTCCGGGGTTTCAAATGTGATGGTGCTCAACCAATAACTGGGTTCCATATACTCCTCAGGGTGGACGTGCATGCGGATAATATCGTTATCGGCAAATGCTTTGGTGTACATCTGAGCTATGCGCTGATGGTGGCGGACATGTTCATCGAGTACTGTCATCTGGCCACGGCCGATGCCTGCACAAACATTACTCATTCGGTAATTGTATCCTATCTCTTTGTGCAAATAGTATGGACGGTTCTCACGGGCCTGGGTGGCATAGAACATAATCTTTTTCTTGGCTTCCTCGTTGGGGCAAATCAAAGCGCCGCCACCAGAAGTGGTAATCATCTTGTTGCCATTGAAACTCATGATGCCGTACTCTCCGATAGTACCCGTCATGCGGCCTTTGTATTTGGCACCAAGTGCTTCTGCGGAGTCTTCTATAACTGGTATCTCGTACCGGTTGGCTATCTCCATTAGCTCATCTATATAGGCGGGCATGCCATACATATATACGGTGACAATCACCTTGGGCTTCTTGCCCGTCTTGGCTATGCGGTCTTTGATGGCATCTTCCAGCATGTTGGGATCCATGTTCCAGGTCTTGGGCTCCGAACCGACAAATATTGGAGTGGCTCCTAAATACATGGCAGGATTGCACGAGGCGGCGAAGGTAAAGCTTTGACATATCACTTCATCACCTTTGCCTACACCAAGTGCGGTCATACCCAGATGGACAGCTGCTGTTCCTGATGATAATGCCACAACTTTTTTATTTCCACCTACATACTTTTCCAGGTCTTCTTCAAAGGCATTGACATTCGGGCCAAGGGGGACTACCCAGTTGGTGTCGAATGCTTCTTGGATGTATTTCATCTCATTGCCGCTCATATGAGCAAGACACAAATATACTTTATCCATGATAAACAGTTTTATGACCTTTTTTACTTTTTCAATTTGCAAAGATAATACAATATTGGCTCAAGACAAAATGAAATGCGGCTTTTTTGCAGTTTTCATTGATTATCTTGACCAATCGCATTCGAATAGTTGACAAAAATCTTTATCCGTGGAAGGTAGATTGTGGCAATTGTTTTTGGGGTCACTCCAAACCTAAAATGATGTTTACCAACGACATGATATCTGATACGCTGATGGTTCCATCGTCATTGATTTCTGCCGCCTCCAGGATGAAAGGTGATTCAGGGATACCAAGGATATTGTTCACCATGGCCATGACGTCGGTCACAGTGACCAGGCCATCATTGTTCACATCACCTCGTTTGAATTTCCTACGCAAAAGGGTGGCATCTGCATAACTCACCCATTGATTAATGGTGGTGGTGGTGGCATCAAGTGATATACCTACCGATTGATCTTTTAATATGTAGAAGACCACATACCGCCATTCCCAACCACGTCCAACTCCATTGTTGGCGTAGGAGGCATCCGCTGTGTAACAGGTCTCGCCTGCGGTGTTGATGCCGTAACCGGTATCTCCATTTGCTGGCACACTGACAGAGATGCCGTTTGCTTGGATGGTGGCGGACACTTCACTCGCACTGCGACAGGCTACTTTCAGCACATATTTGCCTTTGGGAAGGGTTAGATTGCGTTGATAGGATATGGTCCAGGTATTGCTGGCCCAGTTGCTCCCGCTCTGCTCCATGTAACTGCTTGTCGAGCTGCCGTCCCAATGCTGTCCACTGGTGGTGCCAGTGCCGCCTGTTTGAGTCCATTCACTGGCGACATTCAGGTTGACGTAATTTTCATAGTCGTTTTGACTCAATGACTGGTATTCTAATAACCTTAGTAGTTGGAGTCCTTCCTGAAGTTCTGTTGTGCTTACTGTCTCTCGATTGACTAATTCCTCTGCCTCAGAGGTAGGAATCTCAAGCGCTTGGGCTATGCTGATTTCCTCTTGCAGGAGTTCCCGGAGTTCTATGATGGTTTGGTCCTCATGTGAGTTATATACCAGTTTGATGTCATCAACAAAAACCTCGCAGTCATTGCTGCCATTGCCACCGATAAAGCCAAACGATAATTTAAGTACGGATGGCTGTGTGGCATTGATGTTCATGGATTGCTGGCTCCAGCCTGTGGTCTTCTTTAGGGAGGTGCGTTCTCCATTGAGCTCTATGTAATTGAGGTCATCTGCCCAACTTTGATTGGGTGCTTTAATGAAATAGGTAAGGGTGTAATTGCCTGATGGCAGGGGGACTTCCTTGTAGATTTGTTCTCTGATGGTGTTCTCCTGCCACTTGGCTCTCATTCGCAGACTCGTGGATGTCGGAGCACCACTATTCTGGTTGGTTTGTTGGGTGTAGAAAATGTAGGCCTTATTGGTGTCGTTGGCATCACCACTGAATATTGTTTTCCAACCAGGCTGCGTGTGCATGTTGGCAAAAGTAGCATCCGCAGAGCCCTGTGTACTCTCAAAATCCAAGTTCTCGCCTAACAAGATACTCACATCTTCCCCAGATTGCACTGTATGGCCAATGGCAGCGTTGATGTCTTTCTTAGGGGCGCTCACCTCTTCAATTTCATCACAATGACTGAGGGTGGGATGACTCCAGAGATTGACTCTCTTTACTTCCACTACTCCCTGTGTCCGGTGGATAAGGACGAGGAAAACACCGCAGTTCTCGGTGCTGGTAGCAGTTACCGTATAGTCTTTCACCCCGTTGTAGGTATTTTCAGCATACCAATGTGTGTGTCCGGAGAAATGTACTGGATTCTTGGTCTTCTTTATAATTTCCGCCAATTTGTTTCGTTTGGCTGCAGCTGTTGTATAGTTGGTCGCATCCGAAGGGGCTATGGACATTCCTGTGTCGTTCTCATCTTGCCACCAACGGTCGTTGTCGCTTCCAGCTATCAATGGGTAATGCTGCATCCATATGCTTGGTTCATTAGTATGACTGTCGACAAATGTCTCAAGCGCGGAAATAACACCATCGGGTGCATAGTAGGTGGCGCTTGACAACATACTTGGCTTACTGTATGGTTTTTGAAACCAGTAAGTCTGACCGACATAGAACCGGACTCCTTTAAACGTAAAGGTAAACGGTTGCATCTGGGTGTGGGATGTGCCGTCGGTGAACCGCTTGACATTTTCCACACCATAGTTTTGGGCGGTGCTGAGTTGTTGGGTGACAAGATTCAGTGCCACATCATTGCAGTAGGAACCACCATCGTTGAACCCCCATGTCAATCCCTTGTCTGGATTGGTACCTGTCCAATAGTCGGGCACGATGTCGTGATTGCCCACCATTGTCACAAAGGGAATCTGGGCGGTGTTGAGCGCTGCAAAAGCATTTTTGAAATTGTCACCGCTTTTCTCACTGTCTTGGTCCATATCTCCTAAACAGAGCACAATATCCGCCGTAGGCAGATAGTCGGGTAGGGTGGCAAACTGAAAATGAAGTCCATTGCTTTTGCCCATATTGATGATATTATTCACATAGGATTGCATATCCGTTACCGACGTTCCACTGCTTTGGGCTATGTGCGGGTCACTCAATATGACGGCGGTGAAATAATCACTGTGGTCATTTTGGGCATGAATATGAGGGGTGATGACGAATAATATCGAACAAAGGATAGTTTTAGTCAGTTTCATGTGGTTTGGTTTGGTTAAGTGTTATTGTTGTTGTTGGGGATTGTATTTGTCTTTTAGCCGTGGACAACGTAAACGGATATATTCATAGACGAAATCAAAATCTTCGGGCTGTACGTAAATGCGGTTGCGGATATACAATCCATGTACTTTGATGAGATTGCTTTTTCGATTGGCTTTGACTTTTCGAACATTGGCATAAGTGGAGAATATGGAGTTGCGTGTAGCTGATGTGATACCACGCCCAACATTTCCTGGAGCACTGGCCGTTATGCCCGCCAAAATGGAAATCCATCCTACCAAATTGGCCGTTTTCACACTTTTGCCCATCTGGTGGTGAATCACCCCTTCTTCATCCATTTCAAATAGTGCTACATAGCTCCATCCGTTCAAGGCTGCATAGATAAGATAGCCAATAACTGAGATGGTAAGGATAACACCAGTGACTATTATAAACATGTTGAACAAATCTTTTATCATGGCCATGTTGATGCCATTGTCTATGGTGTCCAATAGTAGCATGAATAGTAGCACGATGACTTCCGACATAGCCAGAACTGAAAGGATATCAAATAAGATGCTGGGATTCTTTAGCAGATGAAGTGTATACATCCAACGGTATTTCCCATCTTTGCATAATAGAACCCGATGGCCGACATCCTTTTTCTTGGTATGGATATTGGAATGTTCTTCTACGGGCTTTCCACAATAGGCACAATAGCGGGCGTCCTTCAACAGGGACCGCCCACAATATATGCATCTTTTGGGGTCATTTGGTAACTCATTCATGTTTTTAGGTCTTTTTAGGTGAAATTGGGCCTGATAGCAGGAAGGTATCTTTTCTCAAAGATATTGAAATGTGTTAATTGATGGATTTCAGTCTGTTTGATATTTCTGAAGTTCCTTGGGGATAGACAATAGACGGCCGTCCCGACCTTCTTTGATGGCCTTCTCCTGGATTTTATCTATAGCCTGCTGGCATTGGGTCTTATGTTTACTGATAAATACTTCTATGGCTTTTTCCGATAAATAGTTTTTGCCTGATGCGATAGGGTTGAAATTCCCATAATTCAAATAAGTGGTGTCGTCTGTTCTGAAATAATAATGATAACCACTGCCTCCTACGGTTGGTATCTCGTTGACACTGATTACTTTAAAAGGTATTCGTGATAGGGTGTCAATGAGTGCATCATAGTCTTTCCTGTCATACTTGATTTCATCGCACAGACTAAATCCATTGCGTTTGTCTTGATAATACCATTTTAATGATTCTGGTTTGATGCTGTATTCTGTCTCAACAGCTATACCTGAGTTCGTATGGTGGGTGTAGATGATTGATGTCGTTGCTTTTTGGATTGGACAAAAATCTTCCGCCTCTATTTCAATTTCTTTTTTCAGTGGAAGGTTGTCTGATGAGCCGCCTGCTTGAAGAACGAGCTTGCCTGGTTCCAACTTCCATGTCTGGGTCTTTTCGTCCCAATGACGGAGGTCTGAATATTTTAAATTGATAACTACAAACTTCTCTTCTCCTGCCTTGAGTGCCACACGCTGGAATCCTTTCAATTCCTTGACAGGCCGTTCTATGCCGGAATCTGGGCGGGAAACATATAATTGCACCACTTCTTCTGCATCGATGTTGGATGTGTTGGTCACTATAATGCCTACATCTATGCCGTTGGCTGTATCTTGTGTTAAAAGTCTGTGGTAGTCAAACTTTGCGTAGGATAAGCCATACCCGAAAGGGTAGGCCACAGGGACATCTTTGCTGTCATACCAACGGTAGCCCACCAACCCTTCCTCTGAATAGTTGGCGATGAGTTGTTGATTGCGGTCATTTCTCTGATTGTTGACCAATCCAACAAAAATGTCGCCTTCATTGTTGGATTTCATCTCTTGGGGATAGGTTTTCAAAGCATAGGCTGGTACATCCTCCAAACGTTTGGGCCATGTCATAGGCAACTTGCCGGATGGAGATAGTTTTCCCGTGAGCACTTCGGCCAAAGCTTGTCCACCCATCGAACCATTGAACCATGAGGCTAATAGTGCTCCTGACACCTCATTGACTGTTGTCACGTCTACAGGACCGCCTGATACGATAATCGTGACTATAGGTTTCTTCGTTTTGGCCAATGCTTTTGCCAACTCGTCCTGACCTGAAGGAAGAGTAATGGACTTCCTGTCTGAACCTTCTGTCTCTACCTCGCGGTTGTCCCCGGCAAAGAAAAGGACCAAATCAGCACGCTTTGCTGCTTTGACAGCCTTTTCCAGCAGCTTTTTATCGGCATCTTGTATGGGACTCAACCTCTTGTTGCGGCTTTCGCGGTCGAAACTCTTGTAGCCCTCAACGTATGTCAATTTTACCTTGTCGCCGAGTAATTGTTGCAAACCTTCAAGAGGAGTAATCTCGCAGCGGGTCTTTACACCGGCTCCAACCCCTCCTAATGCCATTTTCGTGACAGCATTCTCACCAATGACGGCAATCCTTTTCACGTTTTTGGTGTCTAAGGGAAGAAGCCCGTCGTTCATGAGCAATACAATGGAACGACGTGCCACATCCAGGGCAATGCCCATTTCTTCTGCGTTGCCCACAGGATGCTGGTTGGCCTCTGACTTGGCGATAGGTCGTACGGCATATCTCACTCTCAATATTTCCTTCACCCTTTGGTTGATGATTTCCTCACTCACTTTGCCGGCCTTTACGGAATCAAGCAGGGCTTTGCCCATGAACCGGCTGCCAGGCATTTCTACATTCATGCCGGAGGTTACAGCGTCCACAGTGGAGTGAACACCGCCCCAATCACTGATCACCATACCGGGAAATCCCCATTGCTTACGAAGGATGGTGTTGAGCAGCAACTCGTTTTCTGAACACCAACGGCCTTTTACTTTATTATAAGCTGCCATGATTCCCCAGGCATCACTTTCACGTACCGCCATCTCAAATGGTTTGAGGTAAATCTCATGCATGGCACGTTCTGATATGCGGACATCGACGAATCCACGGTAGTCTTCTTGGTTGTTGAGTGCATAGTGCTTGAGACAGACCGCGGTTCCGTTCTCTTGAGCTCCCCGGGTATAGGCTACCGACAACTTACCGCTCAGGAATGGGTCTTCACTGAGGTATTCGTATGTCCGTCCACCGGTTGGAATCCTTTGTATGTTGATGGCGGGTCCCAAAATCATATCCTTGCCGCGTAACCTGGCCTCATGACTCATGCCTTTTCCATAGGCATAGGCCCATTCTGTACTCCATGTGGCAGCCAAGGCCGACCCTGTAGGGAAGAAAGTGGCTGAGTCTGTTTCCAGATGGAGGGAATTCCAGGAATGTGGCTCCATCTCCTCACGAATACCAAAAGGGCCGTCGGCATATTCCATGTCGGCAATTCCCAGCCGGGCGCAACCTGCCGAAGAGAACATGTTTTTCCCATGCAGCATGTCGATTTTCTCTTCAAGTGTCATTGCTTTGATGATGGAATCTATCTCTTGCTCATGTGTCAACAGACTCGTTTGGTAGGATTGTGCCATACCTGTTGTGGCGACAGCCATGAATAAGGCGAGGGTAAGGTTTCTGAGCGAATACATGGTATGTTAGATGTTTTTTTATTTACAATTGCAAATATATCAAAAACCGAGAACAAAGCAAAATAAAAACTCGTTTTTATTTTCTTTGTCGAGGTGCCCAATATTCGGCGCAGCCAAATATCTCATAAACCGAGCCTCGAGGTGCCCAATAATCGGCGTAGCCAAATATCTCAAAAACCGAAAACAAAGCTAAAGGTTCCATTTTGTTTTATTTTGAAGCATTTTTAACTGTTATGTTACACATTCGATAGGTTTTGGAAACAATTTGCAAGGAAAAGGAAGAATAATCTTATTAATTTTGCCAAAAATACTAATTCACGCTTAATGTTATGAGAAAATTCTTTTTCCAACAACTTCTTTTCTTCGCCTTAGCAATGACGGCTAACGCACAGAATCCTTATCTTCCGCTTTGGGAACATTTACCCGATGGAGAACCAAGAGTCTTTGAAGATCCAGACCAACCTGGAAAATATCGTGCTTATATTGTGGGGTCACACGATTTGACTTATACAGCCTATTGTGGTAATGATATCAGGTTGTGGTCAGCACCCGTAGAGGATTTAAGTCAATGGCGTGACGAAGGCCCAATCTTCACTCATTATGTTGATGGTCAATGGGATACGATGTTTGCGCCCGATCTTGTCGAGGTTACGGATAAGAAATCTGGTAAAAAAACGTATTATCTTTATCCTCATTCACGTGGATGGGGAAGAATTGCCATGGTTTGTAAAGCCGACCGTCCTAACGGACCTTTTGTGCCGGTTAATCTTACCGAGGACGGAAGAAGGTGTCTTCCTGGATCCATAATTGATTTCGACCCCTCCGTTTTTATCGAGAAAATCACGGATAAAAAAGATCCTGATTTTGAGAAAGGTTTTCGGGCATATGTCTATTACGGGTTCCGGCATTCCACTGCCTTTGAGTTGGACCAGGATAATATGTACTCTATGAGAGAGGGGACTCAACTCCATGATTTCTTCATTCCTGCCAGCGAACGTTATGGGGTGCTGCTTGACCCTCCAGGTACACAGTATCCTACGCTATACAAAGGCCAAAATCCAGGAGACTTCAATTTCTTCGAGGCTTCATCTATCCGACAGGTGGGTAACAAATATGTGATGGTCTTCTCTGGATATTCAGGACCTGATTATGGTCTTGGTTCCACTAATTCTGCTTTGCGGTATGCCTATGGCGACTCTCCACTGGGGCCTTGGCGTTCAGGTGGGGTATTGGTCGATTCTCGTGGCGTGGTTCTCAATGAGGATGGGTCTCATCTGACGACAACCAATGCTGCTCACAACACGCATGGTTCTATTCAGGAAATAAACGGTCAGTGGTATGTCTTCTATCACCGACCCCCACGTGGATTTGGAAATGCACGACAAGCAATGGTTGCCCCTGTGAAAATCGAATGGGACAAAAAATCTGTGGCTGATGGTGGAAAGGTGAGAATCACCGCTTATGACCCATATTCGAAAAACAATGAATGGGTGGCTGCCGCAGCAGATGGGATGACATACACGGGCGCCGAAGTGACTTCTGAGGGCTTCCAGATTTTTGGACTTCCTCCTTATCAGTACTATTCTGCAGGTATTGCTTGTTATATGACTGGCAACAACTGGTTGCAGGATAATCATGACAATTGGAACAACAGCATGGATCTCGCAGGATTGACCAATGGGGGGATTGTTGGCTTCAAATATTTCGGTTTTGGTGGCTTGGCCAAAAAAGCGAAAGGTGTGAACGCTTTTGAGGGAGCCAAGAAAGGGGATGGCACAAAATTAAACCTCCATCTCACGCCAAGTGGAAAAGGTGCATTCAAAATCCATGTTATGTTGGATGGACCCTACGCAAATTCTACATGGAAAGGACAAGAGATTGCTGTGGTGGATGTTCCAGAAAATGCTCCTCAAAAAGCATCTGTTTTCCAGGTGGCTGTCCCTGCTGTTGAGCAGTTGAAGGGCAAACATGCCATCTATCTGGTGGTGGAAGGTCCTGAAGTAGAACAACCAAGAAATGACCGGCCGAGATTTGGGGGGATGCAGCAACCTCAACGGCCTGTTGGTCTGTTCGATCTCCACGGATTAGGTTTTACTCATAACAATGACTCTTTCACTATTCCAACAGTTCCTTCAGTGACCATTAAGGTTGACGGTAATGCAGTGAAACTGCCTACTACACCGTTGCGTGCCTCTAATGCCAATGGATTAGTGGATAATTCTCACTATCAGGCCTATGCTCCTGTCAAACAAAATTCTGTCATCTCTGCGTCAAGTGATAGTCCTGATGTAAAAATCACGGTATCGCCAATCGTTGACGGTCGGGCGACGGTTAGATGCACCTATAAAGGACAGGAGAAAACATATTTGATCAATTGATTTGGGTTTAAGATTGTTTTCTAATCATCATCCCCTAAAAGACTAATCAAAATGAAATCCGGGAGACGACACTTTCTTGTGTGTCACTCCCGGATTCTTTAAGCAAATGGCTCAACGGTGGACGATTGGTGCCAGCATTTCTTCTTCTACTTTCAGAATGCTTTATTTCTCAAGTCCTTTACTGTTCATGAGCATCTCCACGAGAGGTTTGTCCTTATAGTCGTTCTTCTTCTGGTCCCAGAAACCAAAGTCGGCATCATAGCACCAGGTGGTCCATGCGATGTTGAATTCATCAAACACAGTCAGCATGTCCTTGGTCCATTTGTAAGCCAACTCGCGGTCAACTGGCTCATAGACGCCCCACTCACCACAGAACAGCTGCAGACCATACCTCTTGGCTACTTCGATGGCATCCTTGAAATCCTCGCGGATTTTGTCGACATTCCATTCTTGTGTGAGATATTGTTCCAACTCTTTTTTCAGTGAGTCAGGAGCTGCCTCATAATCTTCCTTCGATACCAATACACCGGGGTAGTTCACCTTGCCGGTATATTTGCCTATTGGGGTCCACCATGCACCGTAGTGGGTCAGAATCATCGGGTTGTAGTAATGGAAGGAGAGGACGATGTTCTTGTCTCCCTCGGGCACTTTCAAATACTTCATCGTTTGATATCCTTGCCACATATTGGAGCCGATGACCAATGTACGCTGGGGCTCACGCTCACGAAGTGCCTTATGCACCTTGGCTATCAATTGATTCCACTGCTCATGGTCCTCTGCCACAGGCTCGTTCATGAACTCGTAGGCCACGGAGTCATTGCTGTAGCCTTTCAAGGCATCCGACAGCTGATACCACATATTAATAAGGTCTTGCTGTGCTTTCTCGGAGGTGAACAATGTGTTGGCACTACCGTTTCCTTCATTGACGGCATTGAAATAATGCGAACGAATGATGTGAAGGTCTACTATGGCACGCAGATGGTATTTCCCGCAAAAGTCGAGGGCGTTGGTCAGCAGGTCCCAGGCTTCGGGCAGTTTGTTGCCTTCTTCGTCCCAGAACTGCACTTCATCTATTGGGATACGTACGAAGTCAAAGCCCAGTTGCTCCAAGCGCTGAAAGTCATCCTCTTGGATATGCTGCTTCCGTGCTTCGCCACGCTCTTCCGACTGCGACAGCCAATGGCTTAGGTTCGTTCCGCGCTTGATGCGGAAATCATTTACTTCATTATTGCTCTCTGTTTTTGTCGAGCAGGCTGTCATGGCCAGCATCGTCATGGCTATCAATGCCAATGAAATCAATGTCTTTTTCATACTGTTGGTCTTTTTTATCTATAAAACGATTTTTCCTGTATCAGAAGTTTGTCCAAACCGGCTGCTTTACCTATGGTCTTTTTCATGTCTTAGGTAATGGTTTTTGATAGATTATCAGCCGTAAAATTACACTTTTTTTGTGTATCTCGCACCATATAACAGACGAAAAATGGTAATAGTTGACTATTATAATTTGGAATAAGGCTTTTTTTTGATATTTTTGCAAAATCTGAGGTGATGTAAGAACAAATCTTTGTATCAACTAACAATATATGATGACAGAAAAAGAAAAGATGTTGGCCGGAGAGGTATACTCGGCTGTTGATTCCGGCTTGCTGCGTGAATTGTATGCCACACAGGATATCATTTATGATTACAACAAGCTTCGGCCTTCAGAGAGGGAGAAACGTTTGGAGATATTGCGTGGCTTGTTGGGGGAGATAGCTGATGACAAGATTGTCATCAATCCGCCTTTTTATTGTGATTATGGAAAGCACATCAGTGTGGGGCACCGCTTCTTTGCGAATTTCAACCTCACTATATTGGATGAGGCTTTTGTCACGTTCGGTGATGACTGTTTCATCGGCCCCAATGTAAGTATCTATACGGCATGTCATAGCACAGACCCAATAGAAAGGAACAGCCGTAAGGAATGGGCCCTTCCTGTTCATATCGGCAACAATGTGTGGATTGGTGGAAGCACAACGATTCTTCCAGGTGTGACAATAGGCGATAATGTGACCATTGGAGCTGGGTCTGTGGTCGTGAAAGATATCCCCTCAGGGAGTGTGGCGGTGGGCAATCCCTGTAAAGTTGTCAGGAAAATAGACGGTTCTTTCTAATGACAGTTTTCTTCGGGTGAAAAGTATAAAAACACTTTCCGCCCGAAGAAAAGCTAAGCCGCGGGATGTTTTGCTTCCCCGTATTCTATTCAAAAGGATTGCCCAGATCGTAATCAAATATTCCTACACCACCTATTTCTTTGGTATAATTTGTTTTTATCCTAGGTTTATATTTTCCATCTTGTGGATCTAACCAATTTTCTTTATATGTAGCATAGGCTGAAATGTAATACTGTTCATCTTCAGTAAGGGAAAGCGTTTTTTGGGCTTGCAATTGTTTCTCTCCGATCTTTATAGTATGGTTAGTGCCGTTTCTAAGCCCCCTCATGGTAACACATATTTGGACGACATTTTCTGGGACAAGTACTTTTCCATCCCTACCACGTACAGTGACAGAAGCAGTAGGGGTTAAAGTTCTTATCGCGTCAAGAGTAAGGTCAACTTCAAACCTATCGGCTTCCCAATCCCCCTGATCCGTTCCAGGGCCGCATCCTTGGGTTGAAAAACAAATGACTAAAATCGACAATAGTGTGGATATACTTAAAAATATTTTTCTGTACATGATTCTGAAATTTAATTTTGGTTATGCCTCGATTCCATTAGGCGTTATTGAAATAAATGATGGAGTTTGTGCAAATAGAGAGGAACCGTTCTAAAAGAATCTCCACGTTTGCGTTCATTTGTTTTCTTCTTTATTTCATAGGCATAGTATATCTTTACATGTTTTTAATTAATTTAATGATGGATGCAAAGATATAATAATCAATACCATTCTAACTTTCAAATCATGAATTACGACTATCAATCCGTAGGAATGATAGTTTTTCTCAAAAAAAACTATTGTGTGGCTGCCCACTCTCGTGGAGTCATGCCTGTGACAGATTTGAAATTGCGGAAGAAGGAGGACTCCGTGCTAAACCCCGATTGCAATGCTACGCTGGCAGTCTTGGCATCGGGCTGACGCAATAGTTCCTGGGCATGGCGAATGCGGCAGACATTCACGAACTGGGTGAACGACTGACCACGAACACTATTGATACAGTCACTTACGTAATGGCTGTTCGTACCAAGAGCAACGGCAACATCCTGAACCTTCAGGTCGCTGCGGAGATACAGCTGCTCTTCATTCATTAGACGGACAATCTGTTCCATAAGTGTGTCATAGGCTTGTCGGGACTGTTGACTGACGGGCAATGTGGAAGAACTATGTCTATGGCGTCTATGAAGGATGATATAGATAAGGGAGGCCATGAGAACCAAGATGAGAAGAATCAGACATAGCAGTGGTATTCCTGAAGGAATGCTGGCTGTAGCGGGGCTGTCGGTGACAAAATGGTAGAGCCAGACAGAAGCTATCGGCTTGTAGTTGTCATTTGGAATACCACCCGCCAACAGCAGGTCACCTTCTGGAGTAACCACTGGGATTGTGATACTGCTGTGCTCAAGTATATCTGTGTAATAAAGGGTCAGAGAGGCAGGGCTGCGAGAGTAATCCACAGACAGAACATACTGACGCCGGCACAAGCTGTCGACCCCTAACACGTAGCCGCGTGACCGCTCCCGGTCAATGGCTATAGGGCCTTTATAGAAGATAGGGCCAAACTTACACCTCATCGGAACGGGACATGTGGTGGGCAAAAGGGTGAATGTGGTGTCGTTGACCTCTACAAAACCCAACCGCCCGATGGAGTCGATGACAGTCAGCAGATAGGTGTGTTCTCCTATACAACAAGTCTCGCTGCTGAAAGGCTGGTCTGTGTAGACCGGACGCCATTGGGATAACAGTGGTACGTGGAAGGGCTCGCCTTTTATGCGGTCAACCCATATCGTGTCGGGGTGCTTGTCATAATTGTCGTTGCCTCCGAAAATGATGACGTCATCTGACGATATGGGCAATATATAAGGATTAGAGCGGTCTTGACGGACGGATTTTGTGTCCTGTACTTGAGGACTGCCATCGAAGCAGCCTATACCATCGGTGGCGTAGTGATTGCCGCTGATAACAACCAAACCGTTATCCAATAGTGTGGCGCTGCTAAGAACACGCTGACGGTCAAGGCAACCAAAACCTTCAAATGAGTGGCTGTCAGCATGATAACGTTCCAACATGAAAGTTTGGCCTATTCCCAATGGTTTCTCATGACCACCACCTATGACGGCAACATTGTCAGATGTCTTAACAGCAAACCCGTTGTCGTGGGTATAGGCCATCTTTAGTGGATGCCAGGTGCCGTCGGTGTAGTATTCAGCTGTTGGGGCAGGGACAAAATCTGTTGTATGCCCTCCTGTCACCGTCAATTCGCCGTTCACATAAAAAGTGCTGTGACCGCTACGGGGAATCGTAAGGTCGGGAAGACGTTCAGGTATCACATGAACCATTGGGCAAATGTCATACTTGCCATTGGCATATGCCGCCCTTATCGGGAAGAAGATGCATAACAGCACTATGAGCAACTTTTTGTTCATTGTTTCATTTTTGACAGCTTAATCTTACAACTATTTTTGGCTTGCGATGCAAATATACAAATTATTTTGCAAAAAATAGCTGTCCTTCACGGGCAAAGAAGTTTTTTAAGGACTATGTCCAGAACTCTTTCTCGCCTGTATACTCCATCAAACCACCACATTTCGGACAGGTATGCTTGTCCCATATTCTGATGTCGTCGCTGCCGCAGTGAAGGCATAAACGGCCCACCTCACTTCGGAAGGAAGGCGCCACATCAGCTATAATACCACCTACGACAAGATTTTGGATGCTTTTGCAACCACCACAACAGATGGCGGTGATTTCTTGACGAAACAACCCGCGGCCCTCGTAGATATATGCGTCATATCCGCATGAGGTGCAATAGTATCTCTTTTTCCATGCCATGGTTACTGATGGGGAAAGCCAATAATAGGAAGCTTACCTGATATAATAACTGATGTCTAGGTGTGATTATTGTATTAAAAAATCTCCAAGATGTACTATTATGACTTTTTTTTCTTAATTTTGAACCATGGAAACGATGAAAAAGTGGATTCTCCTCCTTCTGGTCGCCTTTGTGAGTGTCCCAGGATCAGCTCAGTCGGATTGGCTGAGGATTATTTCGGACATGCTGAAGGCTGGACAGGCTGTCACCATTACTGATGAACAATTGGCGGCGGCCGTGAAGGAAGAAGTCGCTGAAATGGACCATGCCAATAGGGTTTGCCCACCCTCAGATGCTTATACGAAGAGATTGAAACGAATCACCTCGAAAATGAAGAGCGCTGATGGCATTCACTTGAATTTCAAGGTCTATAAGACAAAGGATGTCAACGCATTCGCCTGTCCCGATGGTAGTGTGAGGGTCTTTTCTGCCTTGATGGATGTCCTTAACGATGATGAGCTGGCTGGTGTCTTGGGACATGAAATAGGACATGTGGCGCTCCGTCATTCCAAAAAGGCATGGCGAAGTGCCATGCTGAGAAGTGCGGCCTCTGATGCTCTCGGGGCGGTCAGCAGCACTTGGGCGGGATTGTCCGACTCCTTCATAGGAGATTTAAGCAGCCTGGCGCTTTCTGCCAGACATTCAAGATATCATGAGACGCAAGCTGATGAGTATGGCTATGAGTATCTGAAAAAAAGTGGTAGAAATCCATGGGCTATGGGATTGGCACTAATCAAACTCAAAAAACTATCTGAGGGAAATAGCGCCTCTAAATATGAGAAATGGTTACAGGCCTTTTCCTCGCATCCTGATTTTGATGCGCGGATAGAGAATATCCGGCGGATGGCAAAACGTGATGGGTTGAGTGTCAAATAATTACCTCTCTCGCACCATCTTCCTTTTCCTCTATGTGCACTTTTACGGCATCTTCGGGGAGGAGTGCCTCAATCAGTTCCGGCCATTCTATGAAACATAAACTGCCACTGAAAAAATAGTCTTCATACCCCATGTCATAGACTTCTTCGATTTTCTTGATTCGATAAAAGTCAAAATGATATATCAGCTCTGCCGTCGTGGCTGAACGGTATTCATTGACAATGGCGAAAGTGGGGGAGGTGATGACATCCTCCACACCTAATTCCTCACAAATGGCTTTTATCAGTGTGGTCTTGCCCGAACCCATCTTCCCGTAAAAGGCAAAAATGGTGGAATCACCCATCTGGCTGACAAACTCTTTGGCGGCCTGCTGTATATGATTGATATCGCTGATGGTTATTTTCATGGGTTTATCTCTTGCGTTGTGTTAGTGTGACGATAGGTATCAACATCTCCTCCAAGGATATACCGCCGTGTTGGAACGTATCCTTGTAGTAGGAAACATAATAGTTGTAGTTGTTGGGATAGGCGAAGAAATCGGCTCCCGTGGCAAACACATAGCTGGTGCTGAGATTGGGCGCCGGCAATTGTACCAATTGCGGGTTTTTGATGACAAACACTTCTTTGGGATTGAAACTCAGATTCTTTCCCAATTTGTAGCGGAGGTTGGTGTTCGTATTGCGGTCTCCTATAATCTTGATGGGTTTTGAGGCCCTGATACTACCGTGGTCGGTCGTGAGGATAATCTTGTAGTTGGATTGTGCCAACGCACGGAACAGTTCCGACATCACAGAGTGGCGGAACCAACTGAGGGTGATGGAACGATAGGCCGACTCGTTGCTGGCAAGTTCCCTGACCATCTTTGATTCGGTACGGGCATGCGACAACATGTCGATGAAGTTGATGACCATCACGTTGAGGTCGTTTTTCTCCAGGTTGCGGAATTGCTGCATAAAATTGTCTGCTCCCGAGGAGTCGTTGATTTTATGATACGAGAACGTATACTTCCTGCGGTATCGCTCGATTTGTGTCTTAATCAGCGGACCCTCATTCAGATTCTTCCCTTCCTCTTCGTCTTCATCTACCCATAGCTCGGGAAACATCTTGGCTATCTGGTCGGGCATGAGGCCGCTGAAAATGGCATTCCTCGCATATTGGGTGGCAGTGGGCAGTATACTGCAATACATATCCTCTTCGATATCAAACATATCACCGATTTCTTGTGCGAGTACCCGCCATTGGTCGAAACGGAAATTGTCGATGACGATGAGAAAAACCTTGTCTCCTTGGTCGAGCAATGGGAAAATCTTGCTTTTGAAAACGTCCGGGCTCATCAGTGGCCGGTCTGCTGTCGCCTTGTTGGCTTGCTTTTGCCATCCCGACAAACTTTGTTGTGAGGCTACCCAATTCACATAGTTGTTCTTGATGAATTTGGCAAAACCGTTGTTGGCGTCTTCCTTTTGTGTCTGCAACATCTCTGTCATGTTGCTTTCCGTGCTGCTGAGCTCAAGTTCCCAGTGTACCAGTCTACGGTAGATATCCATCCAGTCGTTCATTGTCTTGCTGTCGACTATCTGGGCTGAGATATCCATGAAATTTTGCTGATATCCACTTTGTGTGACTTCTGTCACAATCTCTTTCCGGTGGATGTTTTTCTTCAGTGTCAGCAATATCTGGTTGGGATTGACTGGCTTGATGAGATAATCGGCAATTTTTGAACCGATAGCCTGGTCCATGATGTTCTCTTCCTCACTTTTGGTGACCATCACGACAGGTGTGGCTGGTGATATCTCCTTGATGGTCTGCAAGGTTTCCAGTCCTGAGATACCTGGCATCATCTCGTCGAGAAGCACCAGGTCAAAGGTTTGTTGACGGCAGCGGTCTATGGCATCTGTTCCATTACTCACTGTCGTGACATCATAGCCTTTCTTTTCCAAAAACAAAATGTGGGCTTTGAGCAGCTCTATCTCATCATCGACCCATAATAATTGTCCATTGCTCATAAACTAAAAACCGTCTAATTCGTAATACTCATCTTCCAGGTCTATCTCCTCAAGTTCCTTTTCTTGCTTTTTCTTCTTAGAGGTTTGAGGGATGGGCTCACTTCCAAAACCGTCTTCAAAGTAGATGCCGGTGTCTTCTTTATCGGGATTGATGGCTTCCAACTGATTCTCCTGTTTCTTGGTCGGTTTTGCAGGTGTCTTTGCCTCTGGCTTGTTCACCTGTTTGACATCTTTTTGTTTGGTGGTTTCTGTGGTAGGCAATTCCACTCTCTTCTGATTGGTCTCCTTACCGGTATGGTATCTGTCTGTTGGATTCTTGCGCCTGATTTGCAAATCATACTCATCCTCTGTTGAACTTTGACCGTTACTTCCAGGGGTGACGATGTTTACTTCTGTCCCTACATTGATACCTCCATTGTCCTCTGGAGTGATGTTCAAACCTCCGTTGTCCTCTGGGGTGATGTCAAATCCTCCATTGTCCTCTGGAGTGATGTCAAATCCTCCATTGTCCTCTGGGGTGATGTCAAATCCTCTGTTATCCTCTGGGGTGACGTTCAAACCTCC
>CACXDY010000064.1 GCA_902766505.1 uncultured Prevotellaceae bacterium | reverse complement strand
TCCGGGACGACATACTCCACCATATCGCTGCCATCGGGCAGACAGGCTATCAAGTCCTTGCCGTCTTTCGACACCACGAAGCATCCGGTGAGTTTGAAATCGCTGTCGGCACCGGCCTGGAGCGTCACCTTGTCGATATTGGTGCATTCCGCGAAGGCACCGTCGCCGAAAGTCTTGAGTTGACTGGGCAAAACGACGTCGATGAGCATCTTGCAGTTGTAGAAGCATTTGTCGGGCAGCACCCCGTCGGCAGTGGTGAATTCGTTGTCACCTTCTATCAGATAAGGTTCACCTCCGGCCACTATCTTCGCCTCGGAGAGGTCGAGCATCGAGAGGTTACCCCATGTGCCGTGCCCCACGGAATCACATCCCGCCATGTGCCGTAGTGTTTTCAGGTCCGTGCTGTTGATTTCTCCCTTGATTTTCAGAGAGATGACAGAATCCTTCTGCTCCCCGGTCAACAAGTCACGCAGACTGCCGGGAGTTGTGACTTCCACCTCCGTCGTGTTGGTCGTGAGCCACGTCTTTCCAATTCTGAGAACCATGTCCTGGTAGTAGCGGAAATCATAGATGCCCCAATATATAAGGAGGTTGAAGATGTCGTAATAGCCGTCCATCGAACCGCCCCATCCCCAGTTGATAAAGACCAGTCCGTTTTTGTTGTATCCATGCAGCACAAACTCATGCCCCATGAAGGTATCATCCGAACCACCATAGATGATGGGTAGATTCTGATTTCCTATCACGTCGAAGATTTTGTCCATCCACTCCTCATCGGTATAATCCTCGCGGTGAACAACGACCCCATAGGGATATCCCAGGTTGGTCCTCAGTCCGTGGCAGAGGGTCTCGCTGTATGCGCCGGTACCGCCCGACTCATACATGGCCCTCATCGACAATCCCACATGATACATCAACTGGGCCACCTCCCTTTTCTGAGCAGTTCTTGTTGCGCTCATGAAATTGTCGGGCATCAGATTGTAATCATAACTGATGCCTTCGAGATCGGCCTCATACTTCGTACCATCGAAATCGCCGAAGGGGACGTAGGTGAAGACCGTCCCATGACCCTCCTCAGGCCATTTGTTATACTTTAGCACCTGGGCAGCAGCAGTGGCCACGCATCCCGTGGGATAATAATGCGGGCAGTCATTGTTGTAGGGCGATTCCTGGTCCCATTCGGTGGTCACAAACGGAGTCACGTGGTCTGGCACCTTGGTGATATCTGGCTTGATGGCTCTCCGGGGCTGCGTGCTGTGCTTGACAACCTCCTGTATGCTCCGGTACCACCATTTGAAGTTCTCGTTGTCGGTCTGCGGGTCAAACACGCTGGCGGAGTACCCCATCACGGCGGGGAAGGCATCATCATTGGCCATGACGGCGAAACCACCGGCGTCGTATCCCATCACCGTGAGGCCCTCTTTCTGGTCGAACACCTTCAGGTCACCCTTGTTGGCTTTCAGTGCCAGTCCGAAATCACGGTGGTTGAGCACTTCCTCCGCAGCCTGGCGGATTTCGCTCATCGTTCTTGGTGCCGCTGTGGCAGTGAGCACCAACAGTAAAAGGGCAGGAAGAAGGATTAGACGGCACTTCATCTGTCCGGGGAAAAGTATTCTCTTCATTGACATCATGTTAAGGAATCACTTTAAATCTGATACGGAACGAACGGCTGTGCTCATCCCAATTGGTGCCCAGCATCTCAAACCGTCCTATCTGCGATGTCGACCGTACATGTTTGCCTATGCACGGGCAGACATCATAGTCGCCGATACGCACGATTCTGATGGTCTGCGAGGCATCATCGGGCAGTCTCGACAGGTCAATCTCCTCAGGCAGGTCATCACGGTCTACGAACTCATAAGTCACAGGCATGTCAAGTTCTATCAACTCGTTCATCCTGCGTTCTATCTCTTTCTCCTGTTTCCTGTCGGGCTTTCTGTCCAGGATATAGGAAATCTTGCTTTTCTTTCTCTCCACATGGGCATTCGACGACCGCTCACACCCGAACATCCTCACCATCGTCTGGTTGAGCAGATGTTCCGCCGTATGAGCAGGCGGGAACTCATCCTTATTGTGGTCATTCATCATGTAATCGTCATTCATATGTAATCATCAAATTATCTACATCTTTTTTGGTAAAGTTAAATCACCACTCATAACAGACTTTTCTTGTCATCAAGATGTGTGAATAAATCTGATTAATAAAGTGGTTTCACCACTTCAACGCGAAGGCCCAAGGCATTGATGAGGCGATAAAACAACCCCACACTGGGGGTGACCACACCATTCTCCACCTTTGAGATATAAGATTTTGTAGTATTAGTGCGACGCGCCAGCTCCTCCTGAGTCACTTTCGCCTCTTTCCTTGCATCCAATAGTATCTGTCCAGAATAGAAAGAGTAAGCATCTTCTTCTGCCTGAACACGCTCGACCGATCCCTCTTTGCCAAATTTTGCGTCAAGGACAATGTCGTAGTCAACGATTTTGTGATTGTTTGTCTGCATAATAAGCCTCCTTTATCTTTAATGCTTTTTCAATTTCATTTTGTGGCGTTTTCTGAGTCTTTTTCTGAAAGCCATTGAATAGAACAACTATTTGACCTTCATCAAAGATGAAAAAAACCCTGTAAATATTTCCTCCATATAGAGTACGCAATTCAAATAATCCTTCTCTAATCAGTTTGACAAACCGTTTCGACAATCTGTTCTGTGTTTTTAGCAGGAGTAAACCATATTGGATTTTTTCCTGTTCTTTTTCGTTAAGCGTTTCCATGAACGCTTCAAAATATCCACCATATGTAAGAATCTTCCTTAACATGATGCAAAAATACGAAAAGTTGTCAAATGTCACAACTTTCAAGCGTTTTTTTGAAGAAATTCCTATTTTTTATGTATCACAGTTACTATGTTTGCAAGTGCTAACACCCCGCCTTTTGGCGACAACATTCAAATAAGGCGGGATTATACTGCAAAACATC
>CACXDY010000063.1 GCA_902766505.1 uncultured Prevotellaceae bacterium | reverse complement strand
GAAAGGGACTCCACGGTACCCAGGCTGCTGAGGTCAACCCATCTCCAGTCTTTCACATAGTAATGGTCTGCCTCGTTCTCGGAGCGGTAGTCTGCCAGGTAGAATTCCACGGTAGCGGTGGTCTCGTCTGGATGTGTGCCTGTTACTTTCAGCACCAGGTAGTCACCTGTAGTGAAAGCTCCCGGTGTCATGCCGTCGCCGTTGAGGATGGCATCCACGGCCCATGCCTCGTTGGTGACATAGAATCCGGAAATCTCGGCTCCTCCGTCAGCATCCACATCGATGGTCTCTCCTTGTGGATAGACCACGCAGTATTTCTCGGAACCATTGACACCCGAACCCACACAGCTGTTGAACTGGTCAGGCGTTAATGTGGCGAAAGTGGTCTGTGTGCGGTTGGAGATGGCGAATCCTGACCAATAGCTCCACTCGGGGAAGTAGTTGGAGTTGAATGTGAATCCTCCTGACGAGAAAGAGGAATCTTCTCCAAAGTCATTGAGATAACCGTCTGCATTGACGGTGAACTCTTCGAAAGTTACGACAGAACCAGCCATGCAGGTGCTGCCCGTCAAGAAAACTGACAAAATCAACAAGTAAACTTTTTTCATATGAGTGTTATTGTAATGATTTGATAATACTTCCATCGCTGTATCGGGTGATGATGATTCCCTTTGTATGGCTGCCAGCCTTGCGGCCGTCAAGGGTGTGGCGGCTAACAATAGTCTTGGGCGAAGCTGTCATGGTACTGATGGCGGCTGTGATGGCTTGGAGGGATGCTTCAAGGTGTAGGTCTTCTGCACTGCCTACCTCGGTAGAGGTCTCACCTATCCATCCGCATTTCTGGTTTTCTCCATTATATACGCGGACAAAATCGATGAAATCGAGGTTGGCGGGATGGCGGTTGATATCCACAGCCCAACTGATATCGATGCTGCATGCTTCCACATTGGTGTTGGGGTAGTTGTCCACATAGCCATAGCGGAAGGAGGAAAGCACCCAATATTCGGTACTTGTTCCTTGGTTCACGGCATTCTTGGGCAGCAGTGTGCCACGAAAGTTGAGTGCTCCTTCGTGCCAGAGGGGGAAATACTCTTGCTCGTGGTATTCATTGCGGTCGATGGTACCGCTCTGTCCTTGATTGTCGGTCCACTGAATGTCACCTAAAGGGTTGGGGGTGTAGGTGATTTCGTAGTTGAAAACTATTTGTCCGGCATTGTCGGTGTCGGCACTGCCGGCTATTTCATACCATGGGTCATCGGCGATGCCGTTGCGGTTGATGTCTTTCGATACCATCACAATACCTGGCTCGCTGTTTCCGTTATAGCAGTTTCCGCGGATGTATAGGTCGGATTGTCCGGCAATGTTGGCAATACTGTGGTCGAAACCGAACGTGATATATCCGCCGTAGGCTCCGAGGGTGACAATGTCGTTGCGCCCTTGGGCAATCAACTCCGCACATTTGGCAGCCATGGTGGCAGGGGTATCGCTGTCGGTCGCTGCGGGTAGTGTGTTGACAAATTGTCCTGGAGCGGGCAGGTATTCAAGCACATCCTTTATATAGGGACTGTGCGTGGGCGAGTCATCCATCGTTTGCGCCTGCGCTGCGATGGCAACTGTCAATAGGGTGATGAGCAGGTTCTTTCTCATATCATGGATTGATTTTCAATTCTCGTTTCAGAAAACAGGAATGGCCTGGAATGTCACCAGTCCAGGTAAACCATTTGAAATTGCCTTCACGGTCGAAACAGTAGAGTTTGCCGCTTGACACATAGTTGGTGGCATCAGCTATGTAGATGTCGTGGGTGATGGGGTGCACCAGAATGCCATAGGCGGTCTTGATGGCATTGTCCTCTGGTTCTGTGATTAAATGGCGGTTGACGATTTCCTTTTTAGCAATGTCTATGATGCCAAAGGTGTTGACGGGTTTGTGGTTGCTGCCTGTCGTGGTTCCGTAATAGTAGATGGAGTCTCCCTCGAAGCACATGCCGCTCACGGAGGTGTCGATAGAGTCGCTCCGTACCATCTTCCCTGCTACGTTTTTCTCCAACAGATATAGCCGGGGGGAATAATCGCCGTAGTTGCCGCGCGAGGCTACCCACAACCGTCCATGTTGGTCTGCGCGGATGAGCGACAGGTTGGGGGCTACATCAATATCATACTCATGACGGAATGTGGCAAGGTCAATAACGCTGACCCGCCGGTCGTAGCCTCTTCCCTGCAAAGCCTCATAACCGCCGCTGTTGGCTACATACAGCTTGCCGTCATTCACCACAAGCTCATCGGGCTGATAGCCCACATTGACTTTTGACACCACTTGCAGTGAAGTGGTGTCAACCTTGTAGACACCTCCGACCACCGACTCGGCACCTATCTCGCCCACATAGGAACTGACATAGGCATAACCACCGTCGAAAGTCACATAGCGGCAGTTGGGGATATCTACATGGCCACGGCTTACAGCGGTCATGGCATTGGCTACCTCAACCTTGTTCGACATGTTGATGACCATCCACAGACTGTTTCCATAAATCTTGATGTCGTTGCCTACATCTCCCAACTCCATCACCTGGTTGGGGTTTCGTGAGGGATAAATGTTACGGGTGTATACTCCTGTGGCGAGGTCAAGGTAGTCGAGGGTGCATTTGTTGGAACCCATATTGCCCTCATTGAGCATATAGAGGCCGAGATATTCGGTGATGACTTTCTCGCCGGTATTGTCTTCGATGGGATATGCCACGATGTCTTCGTTGCGGCAGGACGACAATGCCGTCAAGCCAAAAAGTAAGTATAGGATGGTATATCTGTTCATTTCCTTATTTTTTAGAATTCCACGTTGAGGCCTAATTGGTAGTTCCGCTTGGGCATGGGGTAGTTGACGATGACGTCATAGTCCTGACTGAGCAGGTTGTTCACCTCTAAGGTCAGACGGTAGGTGAATTTTTTATGGCTCCAGTGATACGAGGCGGTAATGTCGTTGGTGTACCATGGTTCCATGTGGTTGTAGATGATATTTTCCTGTTCGTTATATCGCTCACCGGCATAGATGAAACTGTAGTGGAGGTCGAGCCCACGATAGGTCAGTCCGATGATGAGTGAGCCGCTGTGCCAAGGTATGTAGGGTATCTGGTCATTATAATAGGGGGTGGAGGGGTCTGTCACGTCGCGTGCATCCTGATAGGTGTATTGCACACGTGCCGTTACGCCTATTTCCCGCCATGGCTGTAGGGTTGTCTCTGCCTCGATGTCTGTGCCATGGATGTGTACCCTCCCTAAGTTGAGCATGGTCCATCTGAATTGCTGTCCCTTTGGATAGGCTACAATCTTGTCGTGTACGGTGTTGTAGTAGCCGTCGGCCTGTATGGAGAAATGTCTGATGATTCCATGATGCCAGTCATGCCCATATACCAATCCCACATCGTATTGGGTGGCTGATTCCGGTTTCAGCGAGGCATTGCCGATATCGGTGTAATACAAGTCATTGAAGGTGGGCATGCGGAAACTCCGCTTGACAAAAGCCCTGAACGAAAGGTCGCGGGTATGAAGGGGATAGATGTTGGCAAAGAACGCCGGTGTCCAACGTGTGACAGTCGGGCGGCTGCCCGCAGCGCGGGTGTGGTCCTTGATGATTGAAGCCAGCAAACTTGCCTGAAGTTTTACGCGGGTGTAGTCCACCGCAGTGGCGGCAGCCAATAGGTTGGACCATCGGGTGGGGTAGGCGAAGGCATACATATCGGCATCCAACTTGTTCCACCGCAAATCATAACTGAGCGAGGCACTCCAGTTGGGGAGTATCTCATAGACATGGGAGGTGGTAAGATAAAACTCCTGTTGGTCGTAGGTGTTGTCTACAGGCAACTGGGTGGAGTCGCGGTTGACGTAATGGGTATGATAGTAGGCATATTTGACCATCGCACGGCTGCTGAATCGGGGTGAGAAACTTTTTTGCCATTGGGCTTGGTAGAAATTGTTGAAGTCGCCTTGACGTTCTCCCCGTTTCCACACATTGTTGACGATGGCTCCCGGAATGCCGCGGTAGGAATTGTAGAGATAGCCTTTCACACTCCAATACCCGTTGTCGAGAATGCCATGCAGGTTGCCTTCCAACCGTTCGGCATGGATGTCGCCATTCTGCCTGACGGCTGTGGTGTCCCATGCTGTGGAGCCGTCCACATTGACACGACGGTAGCGGAACTTGTAATGACCGCTGGCATTGAGAAAACCGGCACTGACCGAGGCACTCAGGTGGTCGCTGAGCTTATGCTCATATAGGGTGGATAAACGCACCATGTCACTTGAACCATATCTCACCGAGGCCTTCAGATGGTTCTTCTCTCCATAGGAAAACCATGGTCTGCGGGTACGGATATACACCGAACCGGCATTTCCAAAGTCGCTGGCTGTCTGAAAGATGGCACTTTTTTGACCGTTATACATGGTCACCTCATCCACATTGTCGAGAGAGAATTGACCCAGGTCTATCTGACCGTTTTGTGCATTGCCCAATTCCACACCATCGTAATAGATACCTAAATGGTTGGTGCCCATGCTGCGGATGTTCACGGTCTTGATGCCACCCACCCCGCCATAGTCTTTCAGTTGTAAACCGGAGAAATAACGAAGGGCATCGGCTACGCTGTGGGTACTCAGCCGTTCCAACTGCTCACCGCTGAGTTTCTGCGAGGGGATCACTTCGCGGAAGGTCAAACGAGAGGTTACCACCACCTCGTCAAGGTGGTGGGCGCTATCGGTTGGGACCGTGGTTTGTCCATGGACACAAACTGACCATAGGACAAACATGCCAAAGAGGCATGTCACGATGCGTATCTTCATGTCAGTAAATGTTGCTGCGCCGCCATACATCGTAGCGGTGAACGTTCAAGGCAACGGCAGGTCTTCTGACTTTGCTGACTTACGCCCAACACCTTCCCGGCAGGTGGCCAGTGGCTTTTTTGTTGAGCATATCAAGAGCAGCTCACAGCAGCGGGACTGTCGGGGATTCTCACCCCGTTCCCTTTTCATCACATAAGTGAACCAATTGCAACTGCAAAGGTAGTGTATGTGGAGCGGAATGCAAAATAAAAACGCTTTTTTATTTTCATTTCCAAGATATTATAATCTATTCATTTAGAAAAGACTGACGTATTCATTTAGTTATTGCAGCATTCAAAGCCCATTGAAATAGGTCTTCAGTGCTTCAACATATTCCCGCATGGCTTCACGGCCTGCATCTGTCATCTTACAGATAGTTCGTGGTTTTGGGCCAGAACCATCTGTCTTTTTTGTGATGTAGCCAGCTGATGAAAGCTTTTCTAATTGTACACTCAGATTGCCTGCAGTCGATTCTGTCTTCTCTTTTAGATAGACAAAGTCGGCTTCCTCAAGGCTCAGCAGGATGGACATGACTGCCAGCCTCAACTGACTATGCAGCAAAGGGTCAAGCTCTTTCATACTTGCTTCACATTGTTCGCTTTAAGAAAGAAACCAAAAGCCGTGATTGTTACAGCGGCAACGATTGTCAGAACGGCCATGGCGCAACCAAATTCGAATATGGGTGATACTTTAAAGTTGACCATAAACGCCACCAAAGGTATGCAGGCTCCTGGTAATCCTACCATCGGCGAAAGTTTCATACCAAGCAACTGACCACTTATCAGGCAGCCAATTATGAGCAGGATAGATTGAATCAATGGAACAGCCCAATAATGTGCCAGCATATTCAAATAGGAGCCCAGAGAAAAAAGGAGCCCAATCATAATCATCAGAGGAATAGCAAAGCCTATACCACAAATAGTATCCCATGTGATCTTCAGCATATTGTCTGTATAACTCAGCGATGATCCGTTTCTTTTAATTGCCTTGCGTATGACAAACCATGCACAAATATTCCATACGATCAGAAGGCACATGTTGAAAACGGTAAGCCAATGATTTTCTGTTAGCAAAGTAAATACTCCTGCAGTCAGCGACAAAGCAGTCAACGATAGACCTAAATAAACAAAATTGTTCCCATCAACCACATTGTGCTTCGTTTTTTGTATCATCTGGGTGATAATCTCCAGACTCTCTTTCTCAGTAATTTTTTTGTCTTCCATTTTCTTTTTCATTGTTCTCCCAATTCTATGATAATAGGAGGAGGTTTCACATTCAGTTTATTTTTTAAACCATTTCGGTAAAAAGAGAAGCAAGGAGGTCGACTCTCACTTGCTTTAGCATGCATCATACTCTTCTCACATCAATGTTTCTAAAGGCAAAATTAGCACGGTTTATTTTATAAACCAAATATTTGGAGAAGAAAATGCTTGGTTTTAACATTGGTTTACAAAATAAACCAATTGGTAATAGTCAACTTACATAAATTAGGCCCCATCTGATAGTCTGTTTCAGCGGGAACTTCTCTCACCCTCCGATACTTTTCTTTAGTTCGGATATTTTGCGCAATCGGTCAAGAGAGTAAGTGTCGCTATGCGCATCAATGAATGAGAATAAAGGTAAGGCACGCTCTTGAAGGTATTTCTTCGGCAAGCCTTCTTTGAGGTTTGCTTCCACATAATATAGTTCTGCCAGCATTTCCATGCGGTAAATGCGCTCTTCCTCTGGCCATCGACTGAAGGATTCCATAACCTCGTCCATTCCTGCCATATGATAGAACGAACTGTCGCCTAAATAGGTGTCGTATAACCGGCCAAGCGCATCCAGTTGCCCGCTGATGTCTTTCTGTTTCTTGGTAATACGCCTGAGGGCAGCGAAGAATTCTTCGATAATTCTAATAATATAATCTTCTTGTATCATTTTTTTGTCGTTTACTTGTTATTGATTCATATTGATCATCATCATCTGATGGCACGGATGATTCTGGTTATTGGTCTCTGTATTCGAGAATGTCTCCAGGCTGACAACCCAATTCGCGGCAGATTGCCTCAAGCGTGGTGAAGCGCACCGCTTTGGCCTTCCCTGTCTTAAGTATCGACAGGTTGGCTTGGGTCAATCCAACACGTTCTGCCAGTTCGCCTAACGAAACTTTGTGCTTGGCCATCTCAACATCGAGGTTTACTACAATTTTTCCCATGGTTTTCTAAATAGTTAGTTCTTGTTCTTCCTGCATCTTCTTGGCCATCGCAAACACCTGGCCAACAACAAGGGAAATCAGTCCTAATATGGGGCATGTGATATCCAGATTGGGCAATGGTGAGTTTTTAAAATTGGCCAATTGGAAGAGTTGTCCTTCGTACCATGATTCATAACAACCCACCAAGATGTCGGTAATACCAAAAAAGAGAAGACAGAATCCGCAGACCCGCAGATAGGTGATGTTGGTGGAATCGAAAATAGATCCTTTATTTACTCGCATAATGAAGCCTATGAATGTAAACACGGCCACCACCATGGCTATCAGGCACAAAAAGGTGATGATGCCATTGACAAGGTTGTAGGTGAAAGAAGCAGGTTGGGCATCCTCCTTTTCAACTATTAACTCTACCGGCCATACGTTCACTTCCTTACCGGTCACCTCATTGGTCATTTTCAAAGCAATGTTTTTGTCAGGTTGGGGGAGCATGGAAACCGTTATCACATCTGTCACTGGTTGTACTTCTGCATCTTTATATACACCTGCATCACGGTCGGCTTCGTTGAGGCCTACCTGGAAATAGAAATACCCGCTGACAAATGAGGCAATGATGAGGGAGATGACTAATGCACAGAGAATGTTCAGTTTTGTTTTCATTTTATCGTTTCTTTTTAAATGTTTATCGATTTTCGATATGCAAAGGTATATCCTTTCTGCATACGAAACAAATAAAAACAATAAAAATTTATCGAAAAACAATATATTTAACTTTCTATAACATTTCCGCGGTTCAACTGTCAGCTTCTTCATTATTTTTCCGTATAGACACTTGCGTTGAAGATAGAAGTGCCATTTGGGGAAGAGAAATGTTCCTTGAGGGTTGTAAGCCTTACTTGCCTAATGGTTGTCATAGAAAGACAACTTTTGTTATATTCTTATATAGAAATCATGAATGAATGACGGATAGAATTGGTAAAGAGAATGTTTTTTCTTTTTGAAGCAGGGGAAAAATCATTAATAATATAGAGTTCTCATCAAAATCTATTATATTTGTGGTGAAAATGAGCAGATAGGTTTATTGGAAACCGGGATATTTGCAAAATGAGTTTTGGGTATTATTTATTGTCAATTTAAAAAAATCATATCATGAATAGATTTTTGTTATCAGCCGCCTTATTGATGGCTGCGGTTTTTGCACAGGCGCAGAACTATACGCTTGACGGAGTAGAGTATGAAACCAAGGTGGTTCCCGTTGTCGTGTCCAATTTCAACGGACAAACACTCGCTGCCGCTCCTAAAGGGAAGAGTAAAACAGTCACCCTCATAAGAACTAAATACTCAACGCCCTTGGATGACTACAATGCCCTGGCGCTGCAGGAGCTGAAACTTGGAAACATTATTGGCCACCCTACACTCGGTTGGGACGATACCGATTACCGCATACCCGACATAGTGCCGGAGTTATACAGCGGCGAGTGGATTCTGAATGATGTCTTCTATGATGGCGACTTTCCCGTGGCTACTTATGGAAGGGCTCCGAAAACCGAACTTCTGCCTTGGGGTCAATCAGAAAAGGACATCTCACGACGAGGCAGAGACCCTCACCTGATTATGCTCGTCGATCCCACGAAGGAGGTGAAGAAAGTTTATAACACATCGTCAATGACTTTCCCGCCCAAAAACCGTGCCTCCGATCTCGACAGGCAATCGGTCAATTGGGCTGTTGTAAAGGATGGGATACTTTATTTCAGCATTTCTGGCTTGATGGGTTTTGATAAAGGGCAGAATGCGTATGTTGTTGCTATCGACATCTCCACCGATAAGACACTATGGGTAAGCAAGCCCAATACTTGCAATTCAAATAACTTCCTGGTCATCGACAATTCCATTATTTGTGGTTTCGGTGACTCAGGCAAACCTGATTTTATTAATGTTCTGAATAGGTTTACGGGTGTCCAGAAACAACAACTATGGGTTGCTAATGCACCTAATTGGTTGGCTATCGGTAGCGACGGCAGACTCTATGTTTCTCTTTATGACAAACATGTTGCCTTTAAAATAAGTCGGTAAAGACGAAAAAACTGTTTACAAATAACTATTCGTTGTCCTCAGTTAAATGGATGAGTAAATACTAAACAAATACGTTAAAAAAATGGAAAGTCGCATAACAAGAGAGGTAGCATGGGAACTGCTGAGAAAGTACAACAAAGACTCGTTTCACTTGCAACATGCGCTGACGGTGGAAGGGGTCATGCGCTGGTATGCCGGGCAACTGGGCTTTGCCGATGAAGTGGATTTCTGGGGAATGGTCGGACTGCTGCACGACATCGATTTTGAACTGTATCCCGAGGAACATTGCATCAAGGCACCTGAACTACTGCGTGAGGGAGGTGTAGGCGAGGATATGATTCATGCCATCTGCAGCCATGGTTACGGCCTGCACGTAGATGTTAAGCCCGAACACCTGATGGAGAAAGTACTTTTTGCCACTGACGAACTGACTGGTTTGATATGGGCTGCTGCGCTGATGCGCCCGTCAAAAAGCGTCCAGGACATGGAACTGAAGTCTCTCAAGAAGAAGTACAAGTCGAAAGGCTTTGCCGCCGGCTGTTCCCGCGAAGTAATTGAACGAGGAGCAGAGATGCTGGGATGGCCTTTGGACGAGGTGCTGCAGAAGACGCTCGATGCCATGAGGGATTGTGAAGCCCAAGTGGCCAACGAGATGCTAGTGATTGAAGCCCCATGATTCGTCTTGTTCCTCAACACGGCATACCCCGCCACATCCCGCTGCTGGCTATTGTGGCGGGGTTCACTGTGGCCCAAACCCTAAGCAAAAGACAAGCCATTCTTGAATGAAATTGTTCAATGTGGACTTCATAAATGTTATGTTCAGAGATACACCCTCGACAGTCACTTTTTGGGACTCGCCGGGGCGTTTTTTTGTTATTGTATTAACTTCGCACTTTGAATTCTATCTCACAACAAGAAAAATGAACCATTTGAGTAAGCGAGAGCAAAAAGAATTCATTCATTTTGCCGAGCGTGAGAATGG
>CACXDY010000062.1 GCA_902766505.1 uncultured Prevotellaceae bacterium | reverse complement strand
TATTTCTTCAAGCACAAGAATACTTGGCATACGTACTTACGACTTGTCAGGCCGTGAGTTGCGGTCATTGCATGGAATGGGTCAAACTTGTTTTTCACCTCTGCAACCTGATGAGTTGGGAATATCAGAAAGAGGAGTTTACCTCTTTGTGATAAATACCGAGAATGGAATTTTTGTTAGGAAAATAAATTTCAAATGATACTAACATTATGAAGAAGATTCTTACAATATTATTTTTTATCTATGCCACATCCCTTGCTTTTGCACAAGAATTCTATTATTACAATGGAGCAAAAATGACTTTGCAGGAGATTGGGAATAAATATTTGACAATTGTCAATAACACTAATGATGATAATACAAGGAACACCTATATATCGTCATCAAACACAATTGTTATAGGAAACAATACTATACAAGAGTATCAAATAGAGAGAGGAAACAAATCTCTTTCACAACTGAAAGCATTGATAGGAGTTTCTGAAAACACATATCTTTTGCCTTGCTATTCCTTAGGAGGATTGGAGCTGGCCCCCAATGGCTATCTTGACGTCAAATTATTTAACGCCAATGATTCTACCAAGCTAACCTCTGTCGCCAATCTTTATCGCCTAAGCATAGTGAAGAGAAACAAATACATGCCTTTATGGTATAAACTGAATATAACACGAGAAACAACTCTGAGCATCATTGATATTGCGAATAGTATATATGAGACTGGTGAATTTGCCTCTTCGTCTCCCTCTTTTCACTTTGAGGCTAATGAAATATCTTACGATCCTATGGTTTTCCAACAATGGGGTTTATATAATTCCCAATATGATGATATTGACATATCTGCCAGTAGAGCATGGAACTATGCAACAGGGTTAGGAATCAATATAGCAATAGTGGACGAAGGATTTGATATCAACCATCAAGATCTGTCATCTAACGTCACCTGTAGTTATGATGCTAATGCAGACTCTATACCTTGTGCCAAAATTGGCAGTCATGGAACACATTGTGCTGGAATTGCTGCTGCCCTACGGAACAATAATTTGCATATATCAGGAGTTGCACCGGATGCCAACCTAATGTTAACGAATTATGCAGGTGGTCAATCATCAGATAATGAAGCTTTAGCTAATGGTATAAATTGGGCATGGAAAAATGGAGCTGATGTTATCTCATGTTCTTGGAGAACAAACCCGTGTGACATCATTCGTGAAGCCATTGATAGTGCTGTTACAAGAGGACGAAATGGGAAAGGGTGTGTGTTTGTCAAATCTGCAGGTAATACAGGTGGTTCAATAACATTCCCAGGAGACTATCGAGAGGAAGTGATTTCTGTAGCTAATATACAAAAGAATGGGGTGGTAAACGGTAGTTCTTCTCATGGTTCCAATATGTTTGTTATCGCTCCTGGCACAAATATTATATCAACCATTCCTAATAATACAGTTATGTATAAAACGGGAACATCCATGGCAGCTCCACATGTTGCAGGATTGGCAGCTCTGATTCTTGAAAGAAATCCTGACCTGACGAATTATGAAGTTCGTGAAATCATTGGAACAAATACGAAAAAAGTCGGAAATATGAGTTATGATATGTTAAAAGAATTTGGAACATGGAATGAATATTATGGTTATGGGCTTGTTGATGCTTATGAGTCGGTAATCAACACTCCTTTATTATATAACGGTTATTAATAATAAAATAAAATTAACGATAATGAAAAAATCTTTTTTCACAGCACTATTATTACTTGTATTTGGAATTTGCCTTCAGGGCCATTCCCAGATTACCTCCATGGGGTTCCCAAAGGAGATAAAATCCAGCGGAGACGATGGCAAACCCTCAATGAAGTTGGAGGGCGACAGCCTTTTCGTTTGCTGCACCGATGGAATCTACTGCAAGAATATCATTGCTGACTCGGAATGGGAGCCATACGCATTCCAAGGCTATCCTTTAGAGGCATTCGTGCGCCATGATGGCGTAATGATTGCCGCGGCATTCAACCAAGACAAGGAAAACGAGACCATCGTGCTCCGCTGTTCCGGAAAAGGGAATACCGTGGAGAACATCACACCGGAATCAATGCATTTCAAGGGAACGGTCAACTCCTCATACTATCTGATGCCCAATCCCGACAATCCCAAATCTTTTGCTGTCGCCACGGCATGTGGAATATATTACACATACGATTTCGGAAACAGTTGGGAAAGGAAGGAAAGAATGGCGAGCCTGTGGCATGGAGGCTTGATTTGCAACCCATCTGACACTACGGAAGTCGTCTCATTTGGTGAATACATCACACAAGAAGGCAGGGCGATAAAATACAAACATTATGATAACGAGGATATATATGTTTTGCCGGGAGGTGACAACCAATTATTCGATTATGCCATCCATCCACAAAAACCATCCTTCCGTTTCCTTGCGGCATGTAATACCATTGGCAGAAGCACAGATGGAGGAGATACATGGGTACTCACACATGTGGAAGGCTGCCTGATTGGGAAAATCCTCATTGACCAGGAAAAAGGCAAGGTATATGCCATAGGAATGAAATGGCAAAATGACCCTGATTTCCCAGCGAAGACGGCAAGCAAGTTCATTGTCTTTCTTTCTGACGATGAGGGTGAGAGTTGGTCGCCGATGTATGAGGATGACAGGTTGCTGGAACCAAAAAGTACTTCCGATGTATTTGATGCCATACTCTTCAAAAACCATATCCTGATTCTGTCATATTATGGCGTTTACGACATGACCGTCGAAAGCGACTTGTCCATCAAAGACCTCAGCAGGAAAGCAATCGAGAATCCCATCTCTTCTACCATCTGTGATCTTCAGGGCCGCCGCCTGAATGACAGGCCCGCCAAGGGCATCTACATCCAGAACGGGCGGAAGTATGTGGTCAGATAAAAGTCTGGGATGTCGGACATGAAAGAGGGGGGGGGCGGAAAAAGCTCTCCTCTCCTTTCATCATTTCAGACTTGAAAAAGCGAGCAAATTCATTTGATTATCAAACAATTAAATTTGATGTATAAATGGTGTAAAATTACAAAAAATCGTCAAAACATGAGATTGTACAAAATAAAACATTAACTTTGCTGCGACACCGTGAAGTCAACAGGCTTCAGACATACTTTTTGAAACACTACCTTTATAGTTTTTTTTAACTTTAGAGAACATATAAAACCTTAACTATTAAGAAGACTATTATTATTAATT
>CACXDY010000061.1 GCA_902766505.1 uncultured Prevotellaceae bacterium | reverse complement strand
ACCGCCATGACCCTCGACAGAGGTAGAAAAAACAACCAGTTGCTGATTCAGCCTCAGTATTCTCCGATGCCTGTCGGTGAGCAGGTGGCTATCCTCTATTGTGGTACAAGAGGCCTCATGCATGAGGTGCCTGTCACTGAAATCAGAAAGTGCCAGGACCTCTTCCTCGAGAAGATGAGGTCATCCCATCCGGAGGTCATCGAGAAACTCGGTAGTGGAAAAATCGATGACGATATCAACAAGGTCATCGAGGAGACAATGGCCGACATTGCAGGACAATTTAAGCAGTAATTAGCCTATGCCGTCACTGAAGGAGATAAAAAACCGTATTGCTTCTGTCAACAGTACACGCAAGATAACGAGCGCCATGAAGATGGTGGCTTCCTCGAAACTGCACCATGCCCAGGTGCAGATAGAGAAAATGCTGCCCTACGAGACGATGCTCGAGCATATCCTCAAAACCTTCCTCGCTTCGGACGCCGATGCAGAGTCGGTCTACGAGAAAGCAAGGGAAGTGAAGAGGGTCGCACTGGTGGTCTTTGCGTCGAACAGCAGTTTGTGTGGTGGTTTCAATTCCAACATTCTCAAACTGATGCAGCAGGCAATGGCGGAATATCAACATCTCGGAAAGGAGAATATCATTGTTTATCCTATCGGGAGAAAAGTGGCTGAAAAGGTGAATAAACTGGGGTATCCGTCGGCCGGCGATTTTACCGCTCTCGCCGACAAACCCAACTCTGCAGACTGCATCAATATCGCTACGGAACTGGGAGCCAAGTTCAGACTGGGTGAGATAGACAAGGTGGAATTGATTTACCATCATTTCAAAAGCGCCGGCTCGCAAATCCTCACCAGAAAAACGTTCTTGCCAATCGACGTGGAGTCGGAGTTGGATGCTGACCACGAACGTGACCTCACTTCCAACATCATCACCAAGAAGGCGCAGGATTACCTCAAAAAGCATGGAAAGAAGTCTGACGACAGGCAAGAGGAGGACGTGAGACCGCTCAACGATAACTTCATCGTCGAACCGGATATGGACACCGTGCTCGGTGTGCTCATTCCAAAACTGGCTCACCTGGAACTCTATACAGCCCTGCTGGACAGCAACGCTTCGGAACATGCTGCCAGAATGGTGGCCATGCAGACGGCAACCGATAATGCTGATGAGTTGCTCCGTGAACTCAACTTGCAGTATAACAAGAGTCGCCAACAGGCTATTACCAACGAACTGCTCGACATTGTCGGTGGGTCAGTCAACAACTGACACACAGCAAGGGTCGTCTTATATTGTGGCGGTGTCGGGTTCTACGGCATCGCCACATTTGGAATATTTATTTGATTTTTATTTACACCTGCAATTTAGAATATGAAATTTGGAATTGTTGGAACGGGTGCCATAGGCGGATACTATGGTGGAAAACTGGCCCACGCAGGGTTTGACGTGCATTTCCTGCTGCATAGAGACTATGAGTTTGTCAAGGAAAATGGTTTGTACATCGACTCCTGCGACGGCGATTTTCACTTGCCGTCTCCACATGTTTATCCTCATCCAGAGGCAATGCCGGTCTGCGATGTGGTCTTCGTCTGTCTGAAATCTGTCAACAACCATCTGTTGCCGCAACTGCTTTCTCCCCTCGTACATGAGAAAACGCTCGTGGTGCTGATACAGAACGGCATCGGACTGGAACAAGACCTTCAGGAACAGATGCCCCAATTGAGACTGGCTGCCGGCCTGGCCTTCATCTGTTCTTCAAAGACGGAGCCCGGACGGGTGTCACACCAATGCTATGGGAGCATCAACATCGGCAATTTCTCCTGTCCGGATGAGCAGTTGGTCGATGACACGGTGAACGCTTTAAGTCAGGCGGGAGTGACAACTCAGTTGGTGGAATATCATGAGGCCAGATGGAAGAAGGCCGTCTGGAACATGCCCTTCAATGGCATGACGGTGGCTCTGAATACACAGACCGATTGTCTGTTGGCCGATGAGAACACTTGCCAGTTGATTTACGACCAGATGATGGAGGTGGTGAATGCTGCCCGTTGCCTGGGGGTCAAAAATCTCGACGAGGAGTTCGCGCAGAAGATGATAGACACCACACGGGTGATGACGCCTTATTCCCCCAGCATGAAGTTGGATTATGAGTATCGGAGGCCGATGGAAATCGATTATCTGTATACGCGGCCCATCCTGGAGGCGAGGAAAGCCGGTTTCCGCATGGCCAAATTGGAGATGCTGGAGGCCCAGTTGCGTTTCCTCGAGAAACACCGGTAGAACAAGTGGTCAACAAGCATGTAAAAATTGTTTGGAAGTTTCAAATTATTTGACTATATTTGCAAGCAAAGAATTATCAACTTAATTACTGTCTTATGAATCTAAAAGTTCGTCTTGCACTACTCAATTTCATAGAGTTTGCAGTATGGGGTGCCTATCTTACATGTATGGGCAATTACTTGGGCTCTGCTGGCTTGGGTGATAAAATTTCGTGGTTCTATGCCATTCAGGGCATTGTCTCTATCTTCATGCCCACCATCATGGGTATCATAGCGGATAAATATATCCAACCTCAACGTTTGCTCGGACTATGCCATTTGCTCGCCGGTGGCTTTATGCTTTGCTGCTGGTATATGGGCATGTCGGCAGGGTTTGGCAACGAATTGCCCAACAAGGGATTGTTCATTGCCCTGTATACGATGAGCGTGGCTTTCTATATGCCTACGTTGGCTCTCGCCAATACGACGGCTTTCACGATTCTGAAGGATAACGGCATGGACACCGTGAAGGATTTCCCGCCAATCCGTGTGTTGGGAACCGTGGGATTCATCGCTACCATGTGGTTTGTCAACTGCGCTGTGCTGCAGGATGGAAGTTTCTCTTTCACTTTGGGTGAGAACGCCTATAAATTCCAGTACACTTACATGCAGTTCTTCGTGTCGGGTTTCCTGAGCATATTGCTGTTCCTCTACACCTTCACACTGCCAGCCTGTAAGATTGTGCCCAAAGAGTCTTCCTCCCTCATGGAGACTTTCGGACTTTCCGCATTCAAACTGTTCAAGCAGAAGAAGATGGCGTTGTTCTTCATCTTCTCAGCCATGCTGGGTATGTCCTTGCAGGTCACCAACGGATACGCCGGACCTTTCATCACCAGTTTCAAGGGCAGTGCTGATGCTGCTGTGGCCTCTTCTTTCGCTGCCAACAATGCCACATTGCTCACCTCCATCTCTCAGATTAGTGAGGCTTTGTGTATCTTGATGATTCCGTTCTTCCTCAAGCGTTTTGGCATCAAGGGCGTCATGCTGATGTCGATGTTTGCCTGGGTGTTCCGCTTCGGATTCTTCGGTCTGGGCAACCCCGCCATGCCGGGTGTCATCCTCTTCATCCTTTCCTGCATCGTCTACGGTGTGGCCTTTGACTTCTTCAACGTCTCGGGCGCCATGTTCGTCGACCAGGAGTGCAGCCCGTCGGTGAAGGCATCTGCCCAGGGACTGTTCATGTTGATGACCAATGGTCTCGGCGCTACCATCGGTACACTTGCTGCCGGTGAGATTGTCAATCATTTCTGCACATGGGAGAATGGCTATCTCGTGGGTAGTTGGCAGACCTGCTGGTTCATCTTCGCCGGTTTCGCATTGGCGGTAGGTGTTGCTTTTGCTTTCATTTTCGATGCCAAGGAGGGCAAGACTAAATGAGCCTTGTGAGGCTTTTGTTCAAAGGCGTTTCCGAAGTGGTCGCTTCACAGGAAGTCGGCCTGGTGACACTGGCGAATGAGGACAAATCGCGCGAACTCTCGTTCATCTGCGATTCCGCCATGGTCTACCAGTTTGGCTTGCGGATAAAGAAGGCGGAGATTACGCCAAAACTGGCACCAGAGGTGCTTTGGCAGGTCATCTCCCGCAATATGAAGATGAGGTTTCAGATTATCATCAACGACCTCGTTGAGGGACAATACAAGGCTCTCCTTTATATGCCCGATATCTTGCAGGCCATTCCGGTAAGGGCCAGCGACGGCATCTTGCTCGCCTATATCACCAACATGCCGGTGTTCATCGAGGACAGGCTGTTCATGCGGCAGAGTGTGCCGTATAATGACTCGAATGTGGGCATTTCCGTGCCGGTGAATGTCATCACCAACGAGATGCTCCAGAAAGCCCTCGACAAGGCCGTCTACGATGAGGATTACGAGAAAGCCTCACAAATCAGGGATGAATTGAAAAGAAGAGGAGGAAAGGAACAGACGGAATGAAAGAACAACGGTTCTTTTATGCACCTGATGCCATTCAGAGCAACCAACTGCCACCCGATGAGGCTACCCATGCCTTGCGTGTGCTCCGCCTGGGGCAGGGTGATGAGATATTCCTTATCGATGGTAAGGGGTCTTTTCACCGTGCCGTCGTATCCTTGACCTCCAATCATCATTGCTGTTATGAAATCGTGGAGTCGCTCCCTCAGGTGAAACCCTGGAGGGGGCATCTCCATATAGCGATGGCACCGACCAAAATGATGGAACGGGTGGAATGGATGGCGGAGAAAGCCACGGAGATAGGGGTGGATGAGTTTTCTTTCCTCGATTGCCGCTTCTCGGAGAGAAGGAATCTCAAAGTCGAGCGGATAGGTAAAATCATCACTGCGGCGGTGAAGCAGAGCCGAAAGGCATGGATGCCGGTGGTCAATCCGCTTGTCGCTTTCTCTCGGTTCATCGAAAACCACTCCACCGGGGTACGGTTCATCGCACATTGCTACGAGGAGTATCCACGTCAGGATTTGTTCCAGTTGCTCTCCGACCCGGCATTGCCGCTCGACGAAGGCGTCACGGTGCTGATAGGTCCGGAGGGGGACTTCTCCACCGATGAGGTGGAGTTGGCCATCCGTCATGGATTTATTCCTGTCTCTCTGGGTGAATGCAGACTGCGGACCGAGACAGCCGCCCTCTCTGCAGTGATGATGGCACAACTATCGTTACGAAACAGTTAATGTCTGGGTTATGAGAAAAATCCTTGCTGCTTTTTTACCCCTGTTTTTATTGATGGGATGCATGGGCAACCAGGTTTCCGAAGACCAGTTGAAAGCCGAAATATCCAAAGTCCCGATGCTCTATACCGTTGAGGCCGAGGTGGAGGTGTTGGTCGAGGGACATGGGCAGAATGGCACGGCGGAATGGAAATCCATTTTCGGACAGCGCGACATCATCGTGCCTGTCAGGGCCAATGTCAAGGCAGGAATTGATATCTCAAAAATTGAGGATTTGGAGATATCGGGCGACAGGGTCTATTTTTCCTTGCCCGACCCGGTCATCGAGATAGAGAGTTCCGAGATTCCGTGGGATGAGGTGGTCAGCAGTGTCACGGGATTCCGCGACAAGTTCTCCAGCCAGGAGAAAGAATTCCTCACCCGTAAAGGACGCATAAAAATCCTCTCGCAACTCTCGAAGTTGGATTTGATACAGCCTGCTCAGGAACATGCCGAGGCAACCATCGCCAACATCATCTCCAGTCTTGGCTATACGCCGGTGCTCAAGGCGAAACCGGTTTATGCAGAGAATGAAATCATCCGGTTTGTGAAGGAATAGGAGGAGCCACCATGAAAATGAAATATCTTTTGGCGTTTGTCACCGCCTCGTTCCTGTTCCTTTTGATAGCAGTCATTTACAGGGCATTGCATCCCGCAGGGGAAATACTCAATTATGAGGTGAGCAATGTGACCGTCCGGGAAATCTCACGGACGGAAAAACTCAAGGTGCTCTCCATGCACAAGGAGGTGCTGGTGGGGCATCACCGGCTCGTCACTGGACTGGTCAAGGATTCCGAACAGAAGATTTATACCATCTATCCTGCCACCCTGATTTTTGGATTCGACCTGGCCAAATGTGACACCAATTCCATCAAGGTGTTTGGCGACTCCGTTGTCGTGACGCTGCCTCCTGTAGAAATTCTCAACAAGGACGGCAAGGCGGTGGACGAAGCCAATAAGCGCACAGCCATCGAGGTGGGAGAGTGGCCGCCCGTCGTGATGAAGAACATGAAAAACAGGGCCGAGGCCATCATGCGCCGCAAATGCGAGTACGACAGTTGTTACCGGAAGGCAGAGCGCATGGGCAGGGCTGTCGTGACGAATGCCATGCGGGGACTGGGCTATCAGCACGTCGTCGTCAACATCAAGCCACGTGCAAACTATGGACTTTGCCTGATGGGGAAGAGCATGGCCAGGGTGGAGTTCTATGAGGACAGCCACATGACGTTCCTCGCATTCAATGCAGGCAGCAAAGGTCAGTCCCGACTTTATTATAACGGGAGGAACATCACCCTCAGCGAGTTGTTGGCGATGGCTGATGCCATGGCGCCCTTCTTTGAGAAAAATTTCCGTCATGCCACCGTGGTGAAGACCAATCAGGAGGTGACGGTGATGCTCCACAACGACCTCGCCGCGCCGGCTGTAAAAAAGAAGGTGGCTCCTCAAACCATCGCCACCCTTCGTGACCGCCTCTCCAAGCAAGTCTTCGGCGGGAAATGCAACGTGCATTTCCAGGAAGTCGACAAGAATAAAAAGCGGGTAATCGACTATTAGACCGTTTCCAGCACAGAATATACGTATCTGCGCTGGAAATTCACTACCGTCAGGAATTTCTCCTCACCACTAAGCACCTCTTTCATATCCTTGCGGATGCCTTCGCCGGCCAGTTTCACCTTGGCCTCTTTCTGGGTCCACAATCTGGTAAATTCCATATCGGGGTGGGGGGAGGAGGCTATCCTGGCTCTTTCCATGTCGTTCATCGTATAACGGATGAGGGAGTCCTTGGCGGTATGGAAGGTTTCAATGTCGACACCGATGGGCCGTTGACTGACCGCACAGATGGCGGCTGTCCTGCAATGACTCAGGTTGAAATGGATGTCGGGATGTCCCGCGATGAAGGGCTTCCCCCATTCGCCGTATTCGAATAGAGGCTTCTCCTCGATGCCGTATTCGGAACGGAGTGCCTCGCACAGCAACAGATAGGCGGCGGCATTGAGTTTCTGTCCCAACTCATGCTTGTATCGCAGAGCCTGTTCCCTGCGTTGCTCCGACAACTGTTCCAGCATCGCCTGAAGATTGAGCGCGGCTATGTCGTCATTGATGTATATCATCTTCTCTCTGGTATTCAATAAAAAACCAGGCAATCTATCAACTGCCTGGCTTTGTAGGAACAATCGGACTCGAACCGATGACCTCTTCAATGTGACTGAAGCGCTCTAAACCAACTGAGCTATGCTCCTATCTCTTTT
>CACXDY010000060.1 GCA_902766505.1 uncultured Prevotellaceae bacterium | reverse complement strand
GTTGTGGCACAACAGACCGCGAAAGAGCAGAAACCTCAACCGCACTCTTCTTTTGATGAGATAAGAAATCTTTCTGAGGAAATTAAACCTGAGACCCTTGAAAAGCGGTTGAGACTAAAGAATACGAAGACTCAAAATCTCAGGCACGTGACGGCTGAGCAAGAAGACCCCATTCCCGACACATTGGGCAACGGAATCTGGAAGAGCGAGGAGAACGTGCTGAATGCTCTGGAGATGCTGGCTGATTGTGAGGTGACGATTGAACGCGGGGAGCAGGAGGTGCGGAATGACATCATCCAAGCCACTTTTCATGCCATACCCCAGCCTGCGGGTGTCCGCCTTGTGAGCAACGAAGCTGGAGACTATGAAGTGGTAGACCCTCAAATGATTATTGATTTATAAAACCATACTACAATGAAATCATATTTTATCATCATCACTGCCTTGGCTTTGCTGGCATGCCCATCAGTATCCATGGCACAGGAAAAGATGAAAGGCTTGTTCCAAAAAATAGAACAATTTGCTGGTGTCACACATGTTGGTGAGCAGAAGGCTTCATATACAGACTCTGCAGGTGTGACCAGTGAGAGTTGTATCACCATCATCAAAGTGAAAAAGGCGTATTTCCCCGCCGTTTTCGACAAGTTGAAAGAAACTTTCGATAGCGAAAGCAGATATGCATCAATGGTCTATGAGTATACAGCCGATGACAATACTAATGGTATAAATGTGAGCCCACGGCAACTTTGGAGCTTGTGGAGGGATGGCGCTTCACCCATTATCGTGGGTAGTATCAGCAACAGCAACTACCTCGTGGCCAATTTCGACGACCAAGAACACCCTGGTTATCGCACATGCTATGCCGCTGAGTGGAGCGACACCGATGACCCCGAAATACTTACGGGTAAACTCATTTATGTCTATGGGCATAAACCGGAAATGCAAACCAACCACCGTTACTCCATTAAGGGATTCGAAACCATTCCTTCCAACTCGCTTATATCCAATGAATTGAGAGAAAAGCTGCAAGAGCTCAAAAAACTTAAAATGGTAGACTCTGTGCTCTCAAATTTCATAGTTAAGGAACTGCCGGGCGAAAAACAGGGGGATATTCCTGTCAAAGAGGACCTTACGGAATGGATGAATAAAGCTGTTAACAATGTGAAGCATTTGAGCAACAGCGATTGGCACCGTATTTTTGGACTTCTAACCCAAAAAATGATGGACAGGGCTGACGAGGAATCGGCAGAAGACCAGGTAGTGGCATCTGGCATCATCCTCGAACTTTGCAAAAATGCCTATCAGTTGGATGCTGATGAGCGTGAGGTGAGCGCCCGCAGGCTGGAGCGAGTGGCGGCAACCCTTAAAAGCAACCAATATGTTCATGACTTGTTGATGCTCGGGGCAAAGAAACTGAAAAAGAAACAGGAACAAAAGTAGATATGAAAATGACTTTTATTAACTCTCTCTCTAAAAAGTCATTCTCGGGCAGCTGCAGCGCGATGTTGCAGCTGCTCCTTATAACCATTCTGTTGTTGGCAGTTGGAACAGCAAAGGCACAAATAGACAGCACCAAGGTCAACAATGACACTGTGGCTTGGAACAAATCTCTGGAGGGGGTGACGGTAACGGCACAACGACAGCTCATCAAACAAGAAATTGACCGCATCGGCTATGATGTGCAGGCAGATGAAGACTCAAAGACTGAAAACGTGCTCAATATGCTGAAAAAAGTACCGATGGTGACGATTGACGGCGAAGACAATGGCTTTTGAGCATACCACGCAGAGAGCTGCTGCCTACATAGATAGCAACCAACAAAAAAGGGATATGTCTATCAGACATATCCCTTTGTAATTCTTCAGCGGAGAGAGAGGGATTCGAACCCCCGAACCGGTTTCGCCGATTACACGCTTTCCAGGCGTGCCTCTTCAGCCACTCGAGCATCTCTCCTTGGTTGAATTCTCAATTCGGGTTGCAAAATTAGGGATTATTTATGGAAAAGACGAATTTTGAGACGGATTTTTTTCGTTCATAGCCATTTTTCACCTGTTTTATACCTTTTTCTTTGTAATTTTGCAATTCAACATCATCAAATCCTCCTTTATATGACAAAACGATTCTTACTCTGCCTCACTATAGCCGCTTTTTCCGTATGCTCCCTGTCGGCAACGGAAGTGAAGAGCACGCAGAACCTCACTTTCTATTTCCCGTCGTTTACTTCGGTGGATTTTGCATTTGCCAATATGCCGGCGGTTGACGACAAACGGGTGGACTTCTGCTGTGAGGCGGCTTTCACGGGGCAACTGCTAGAAAAATTCGTCCATACCAATATCGCCGACGACCATGTGGCATCCGGCACAGTCTATCAAGGATATAAATGTAGGGCAAACACAGGTGCTTTCGCTTGGAAGGATGGAAAATGGTTTTTCATGCAGAAAAAGGACTTTCATCCTAAAAATGCACATTACTTCATGGCTTTCTGTCAATATCTGCTCATGTTGGATGGCAAACTTCAACCAATGTGGGAACGAATGAGAAAAAATCGGACAAGATATCGTGCGTTGTGTGAAAAAGAAGGGCGGCTCTGTTTGGTGGAGTCGAATAAGGTTGTCACTCTCGAGTTCTTTATGAAAAGTTTAGTGAATGCTCATGTCACTCATGCCATTTACCTCGATATGGGGGCGGGATGGAATTACGCCTGGTATCGAGACACACAGGGGACTGTCAGAGAGTTGTTCCCTGAGAGTAAAAAAGCCAAGGACTTCAAATACAGAACCAATTGGGTGGTCTTCCGTAAATGAAACTTGCACTGCGGAGGGTTTTCTTTCCACAACAAATCTTAAAATAGTATATTTTTGTCCCTCTGAACCCACCTTTTATTACTCTGATAGTTGGTTTTCAGCGGAATTCATTAACTTTGCATTCAATTATATTCTCGCTTTTGATGCATGGGAATAGGAATTAACAATGATAATTTGGGTAGAAATGAAAAGATTACGATGGATATTCTTCGTCTTGTGTGTTATGCTGGCTTTTTCCTTGTCAACGACTAATGTTGTCAAGGCGCAAGACAGCGTTGACATTGATGAGGAATTGAATGAGGAACTGGAGTCCGTACTCAACGATGATTCCATCGCTGCTGAATTGGCGGAGATGAAGCAGATGATGACGGGTAACCAAGAGGGTGAAGGGGTTTATAAGGCCCTCAAACGAAAATTCATCGAGGGAAATGTGGGCTTCATGTCTATTGTGGCTCTCGTCTTGATTCTCGGCTTGGCTTTCTGTATAGAGCGCATCATTTATCTCACTCTCGCGGAGGTTGACTCTAAGAAGTTGATGAATGATATCGATGAAAAAATCGCACAGGGGGATATCGAGGGCGCCAAGGATATCGCAAGGGATACTCGGGGGCCTGTGGCATCTATCTGCTATCAGGGATTGGTGAGAATCAATGAGACGGTGGAAAATATTGAGAGGTCGGTGACTTCTTACGGACAGGTTCAACTGGCAAATCTGGAGAAAGGCTGTTCGTGGATTACATTGTTCATAGCCATCGCTCCTTCTCTCGGATTCCTCGGTACGGTGATTGGTATGGTCATGTCGTTTGACAGGATTCAAGAGGCTGGCGATATCCATCCTACCATCGTGGCTTCTGGTATGAAGGTGGCTCTTATCACCACCATCTTTGGTATCATTGTCGCATTGATACTGCAAGTCTTCTATAACTATATTCTGAACAAAATCGAGTATATCACCACTCAGATGGAGGATGCTGCTATTACACTGCTCGATTCTATCGTGAAATACAAAAACACAGGAAAATGAATTTCTTCGGTTGGCGGAAAGCGGGGGTGGCACAACGGGTGCTCATTCTCATCATCACTCTGACCGTGGTGTTGTTCGCCGCTTTTTATCTCATCGGATACTCTCATCCATTTGAGGAAAACCCTGATTTCATCGAGCCGAAACTCACACCTGTGTTGTTAGGCTTCATGGGTGTCATCTTCTTGCTGGCCATCGGTGTGACCGTCTGGGCAATGGTGTCTTCGATCAGAAAACATCGGAAAGGGGGAATCGCCACGACGAATAAAGTACCAGCTGCTGCCATAGCCATTTCTGTGGTGGTCGTGACGGCTGTCGTTCTTATACTCTCTTTTGTCTTAGGCTCGTCAGAGGCCATCTCTGTGAATGGTGAACAATTTGAGACAACATCCTGGCTTAAAGCGGCTGATATGTTTGTCGTTACTTCTCTGCTCTTGATGGTGGTGGCTACCACAGCAGTGGCCATATCTGCCATCATCACTCATTTCAAACATAAGTAGATGATTCAAATCAGGCGTCGAAATAAAAGGAGAGTGCCGCGAATCAATACGGCATCGGTGGCTGATATCTCATTCACCCTGCTGATACTTTTCCTGGTCGTCACATCCATGGATGCCGACAAGGGTATGTCGCGTATGCTGCCTCCCTTGAATCCTCCTGAGGCGGAAGCATCGGAAATGATAGAGAGAAATGTGATGAGGATTGATATTACCAACGATAATGCTGTGCTGATAAATGGCGACTCCGTAGCAGTGGATATCGTCAGAGAACGGGTGGCTCATTTCATTGACAATCCGGAAAACGATCCGTCGCTACCGGAAATCACACAGGAAGAGGTCTTGTATCTGGGGCAGTGCCGTGTGTCGGATTCACATATTCTGCAGATTGCTGCTGCTAAGGATGCTCAATACGATATGTATTTCAAAGTGCTGAATCAAGTGACAGGGGCCTATAGGATGTTGCGTGACAGTCTCGCTCAAGCACGACTTCAAAAGCCTTATGCCAAATGCTCTGAAGCACAACGTGAATCTTTGCGGCAATGTTATCCTCAGCGGGTGTCTGAGGTCTATGATGTGGAAGGAGGTGACAGATGAGCCGCTTCTCACGAAAGCAAAGGCAGTTGCCTGAATTGAATACCTCCTCTCTGCCGGACCTTATCTTTACGGTCTTGTTCTTCTTCATGATTGTAACCACCATGAGGAGTGTTCCGCTGAAAGTGGGCTTCGTTTCTCCCGAAGGAAAAACATTGTCAAAAATTCAAAAAAATAATGAGATGCTGTATATCCTTGCGGGGTATCCCGTTGGAAAACAGCAGAATCCAGAAGGACAACCTGTCATCATACAAGTGGCGGATCAAATCGTGCCGCTGGATAAGGTGTCGGAAAAGGTAGCGGAATACAAGGACAATTTGATGCTCGACGAACAGGAGAAATTGACCGTCGTGCTAAAAATTGACCGTCATGTGCCCATGGGGATTGTCAACGATATCAAAATGGCATTGAGAAAAGCGGATGTGTTGAAGGTCCATTACACGGCTGCTTCTGCGTCACAAAATGAGGAAAAAAAGTGACATTCTATTGTACTGTAATGCCGAAAAGCACGGAATTGTTATTCTTTTTGCATTGATAAGTTGCAAATGTTAATAAAATGTGCTATCTTTGCAAAAACTAAATCAATCATGGCACATCACAATCTTGACGCTTTAGACAAAAAAATACTTCGACTTATAGCTGGGGATGCCAGAATAGCATTCCTTGAAGTAGCAAGAGCTTGCAATGTAAGCGGAGCGGCTATTCATCAAAGAATTCAGAAATTAACGGCAATGGGAGTTCTGAAAGGCTCACAATTCATCATCAACCCTGAGAAAATGGGGTATGAGACTTGTGCCTACATAGGACTCTACTTGAAAGACCCTGGTAAGTTTGATGCCGTTGTCGAGGAACTCAAGAAAATTCCAGAAGTGGTGGAATGCCATTACACAACAGGTGGTTTTGATATGTTCATCAAAATCTATGCCTACAACAATCACCACTTGCTCAATATCATACACGATAAGTTGCAGCCTCTCGGGCTTGCCAGGAGCGAGACCATCATTTCGTTCAATGTGGCTATCGACAGGCAATTGCCCGTCTCTGATTTCCCCGAAGACGTCGATTAGTCTGTTGCCCTAACATAATCCACAAAATCATAGCTTTCTGCGTGCCGCTCGTCGGCAGAATGTGGTTCACGCATGATTTCTTTCCAGTCATCATAGGGTGGAAAGAAAGTGTCGGCTGCCTCAGGGGTAGCATGGATTTCGGTCAGACAGAGACGGTCGGCCAGACCTATGGCCTGGCGATAGATGCTGGCGCCGCCTATGATATACACTTCCTCCTCTTCACCACAGTGGCTGAGTGCTTCTTTCAACGAACTATAATGCTCGCAACCGTAAAATTCTGCCTGACTGCGGCTTAATACAATATTTCTACGGTTGGGAAGGGCTCCCTTGGGCAGCGAGTCGAAGGTCTTGCGGCCCATGATGATGGTGTGGCCAGTCGTCAGTTGTTTGAAACGCTTCAAATCGTTGGGAAGCCAATACAGCAGTTTGTTGTCCTTACCGATAGCGCGGTTGGCGGCTACTGCCGCTATGATTCGGATGCTCATGTTCTTTCTTTAGTTTATACAGATACTTGACCGGCAATATGTGGCCAGGGATTGTAATCTGTCAGTTCGAAATCCTCATAAGTAAAGTCCCACAATTCTTTCACATCCGGATTCAGGTGCATCTTCGGTAGGGGACGCGGGGTGCGGGTGAGTTGGAGTTCTACTTGCTCTAAATGATTGAGATAGACATGGGTGTCGCCGGTGGTGTGAATGAATTCACCTGCTTCCAGTCCTGTGATTTGGGCCATCATCTGAAGCAGAAGAGCATACGAGGCAATGTTGAAGGGCACACCCAGAAAAGTGTCTGCTGACCTTTGATAGAGTTGCAGACTCAAACGGCCTTCGGCTACATAGAATTGGAACATTGTGTGGCAGGGAGGAAGGGCCATCTGTTCTACTTCTGCCACATTCCAGGCACTGACAATCATACGGCGTGAGTCGGGATGGTTTCTGATAAGGTCGATTACACGGCTGATTTGGTCTATGGTGCCACCTTGATAGTCTGGCCATAAGCGCCATTGATGTCCGTAGACGGGACCCAACTCTCCATTCTCATCAGCCCATTCGTTCCATATCCTGACACCATGTTCCTGCAACCATTTCACATTGGTGTCGCCACGGAGAAACCAGAGCAACTCGTAAATGATTGATTTCAGATGGAGCTTCTTGGTGGTCAATAAGGGGAAACCATCGGCAAGGTCAAACCGCATCTGATGGCCAAAAATACTGCGGGTACCTGTTCCAGTACGGTCGGTCTTTGTCACTCCCTCCTGCATGATTCTGTCGAGTAGGTCTAAATATTGTTTCATGAGACTATTAATATTTCTGGATTATTTTCTGGTGTATGTTGTGTGCGTATCTTCCATTCTGGCGGATATAGATTGTTGGCTCGGTTGCCGATGTTCTTCGCAAATCCAAGTGGAAGACCATGATACGTGAGGAGAGTATGTCCTCGGGGCGTTTCAGGAGGAAGAACGAGTGCTTCTTTCCTGAGATAGGCGATGGCTTGGGGATAATCAAGTGCCACTTCCGTAAAGGCTTCCCGACATAGGCTTAGGGAAAGGGCTAAAGAATGATGGGGAACGATATCCCGTCCTTTGATGACGGCGGCCTTGATGCCGGCATGTAGGATTCGCAGACTATTGGCTTGGACAAAGACCTGTTCCCATTGCTGGGGGATAGCCAGGATTTCATCTTTGAAGTTGTGTAGTACGTATGATTCTTTTCTTGTAAGCCAGGGCAGGACACTTGAATAGGGCGGCTGACTGGCTTTTTTTTCTTTTCGTGTGCGCCTGGTATGAGTGGTGGGCTGATGTTCGGTGTCAATATCTTTCTGCATGACGGTCATGAACAATCCTTCTCCACGGCTGAATCCTGGAATGAAACGATAGATGGGGATGTCATACGACTGAAAGGCATGGGTAATTCCCCAATCCTCAGATGTGTCTATAACGACAGGGGTGGCACCTAATTCCTGTATCATCCAAGCTGCATTTTCCTCGTTTTCGCGGATGTTCATGGTGCAGGTGGAATAGATTAACAGTCCGCCAGGCCGAAGCAGCTTCCAAGCCGTTTCAACTATCTCGCGCTGTAAACGACGACAAGTCTCCACTCCTTGGGGCGACCATTCTGTGATGGCATTGGCATCCTTGCGGAACATTCCCTCGCCCGAACAGGGCACATCAGTCAGAATGAGGTCGAAAGTGAGGCCTGTGCGCAGATAGTCTTCAGGATAGTTGTTTGTGACGACCACATGCTCGTATCCCCATTTTTGGATGTTCTCACTGAGAATTTGTGCACGAAGTGGGATTGGCTCATTGGCAAACACTAAACTCCCCTGAGGTAGTGCCGACAATACGGCCGTTGTCTTGCCACCAGGGGCTGCGCATAGGTCAAGCATGGCGACAGGCTGGTGGATGTGTTGACGGAGAATATGGTCGATGAACATCGATGAGGCATCCTGGACATAATAGGCACCAGCATGAAGCAGCGGGTCGAAGGTGAAGTTCGGACGTGTCTTCAGATAATGTCCTTCTTTACACCAGGGCACATCGCCTGAGAGTAGGGATGGATTGGGCGACAGACCGGACGATTTCAATGGATGGAGGCGGATGCTCACGGGAGGTTCTTCCGACAATGCAGAGAAAAACCGATGGGACAGCTGGTCTCCCATGATTTCCTGACAATGGCTGGTAAATGAGGCGGGCAGGTCCATGGATTACATTTCAATGTCAAAACCGTCGCTGTCGGAGGGCTCTTCCTGTTGTTTGGGTTTCGGTGGGTTGGTGAGATTGCCGTCCTTGTCAAACATACCGTATGTAGTACGGAGAACGATGAATTCCGTTCGGCGGTTTAATTGGTTGCAGATGGCTTGCTTTTCCTCGTCCAAATTCTTGATGAACTCCTCGGTCAGCACATCTCCCTCTTTCAGCCAGTCATATTGTGCGGCGAGTTTCTTACGGATCACCTTAGGCTTCTCCTTGCCGTATCCCTTAGGGGTCAGACGGTCATTTGCTATGCCATGCGCAATAAGATAATCGACAACGGATTCGGCTCGCCGCTGGGCAAGACCGATATTGTAGGCTTGACTGCCATGATAGTCGCAGTGGGCACTAAGCTCGATGGTGACATTGGGATTCTCATTGAGCAGTGTCACCAACTCATCGAGAGCCTGAGTGGATTCGGGGCGCAAAGTGGCCTTGTCGTAATCGTAGAAGATGTTGTCTATCATCACAGGAACGGTGATGGAGGCAAGGGGGAATTGCAATACATGCTCCTCTGAATCATCGGTGGCTACAATATGCAACTCTTCTTTATGATTGAGATAACCGCGGCAGGTGGCTAAGAAGACATAGTCAACACCTGGGGTGAGCACTTTCTCAAACGAACCGTCACTTCTTACGCTCATCTTTTCGTTGGTGCCGTCATTGCCTACCATATACACTTGGGCTTCTGTCAACTCGTAACCGTCCATTTCGTATACCCATCCCTTGACGGTTTGAACAATCTCGGGATTTTCAAAACTGAATATATGGTCGCTGCCTCGTCCGTCGCCACGGTTGGAGCAGAAAAAGCCCCGGTTATGGGGACCCTCAAAGGTCATGCCAAAATCATCACCCTGAGAATTGAGGGGATAGCCGGGATGTTCCAAGTGATAGCGTCCGTCTTCACCAACTGTGGCAATGAAAATGTCGAGACCACCCATTCCGGGATGGCCGTTGGATGAAAAATAAAGATCTCCGTTGGGACGGAAGGTTGGAAACATCTCATCGCCTTCGGTATTGACTGGCTTGCCAAGGTTCTCTACACCGCCCATTCCGGATGAGGTAAGTCGGATGCGCCAAATGTCAAGACCGCCTTCTCCACCTGGCAGGTCGCTGCAGAAATACAGCCATTCACCATCGGGAGAGATGGCTGGGTGGGCATAACTTGACAACGTGTCATGCGTCAGGGTAACATCGGAGGGCTTGCTCCATGAAGCGTCTGAACGGCTGGATTTGATAATCTTGGCGTAGCGGGGATAGGAAGGGTCGCTCGAACACTGGGTTAGATACATCTCTCGTTCATCAGCTGAGAAACAGCAGGCTCCTTCGTCGTAGCTTGAGTTGAGACCGCCTTCCACTTTAGCTGGTTTGCTCCATTTCCCCTTGTCGTCTTTTTGGGAGAAAAAGATGTCGCCATTCTTTGTGCCTGTGATGCCACTCAGTTCATCTCCTTCTGCTTCATTGCGGGTGGAAGTGAAATAGAGGCGGTCATGTTCTTCGCCAAAAAGCATGGGGGAATAGTCTGCACGGCGCGAATTGAATATTTCCATCTTCTTCACCGTGTAACGCGAACCTGCTTCTTTCAAAGATGGGGCTTTGAGGGCGGCTTGAAGACCATCGCGGGCCAAGACATTGTCGGGCAACGAGTCAAGCACTTGACGGAACTCTGTGGCGGCTTCCTTGTAATTGCCGTTTTTCATCAATTGCTGGGCAAACGACAAGTGGGTTTGGGCATCGTCCTGCTTGTATCGGATAACATTGCGATAGGCGGCGATGGCTTTTTGGGTGGAGTTGATGCGCTCGTAACAATAGGCCATCTTCTTCGATATCTGCCCGCGTTTATCACGCTCTTTGGCTGGGGTCTTCGAATAAGCTGAC
>CACXDY010000059.1 GCA_902766505.1 uncultured Prevotellaceae bacterium | reverse complement strand
TGCACGTTTGAGGGAAAATATCCTCTTTGGCATGTAGAGCGGAGCATCATCACCAACTGCTATTTCGCACCAGGTTCCCGTTCGGCCATCTGGTATTCCAACGACATGGAGATGAGCGACTGCATCATCGATGGCCCGAAATTTTTCCGTGAGATGCGCCATCTCACACTCCGCAACGTGGTCATCAACGACGCCGATGAAACTTTTTGGAACATCGACGGACTTATCTTGGAAAACGTGACCCTTCACGACGGCACCTATCCTTTTATGGGAAGCAGGAACATCAAAATCAACGGACTGAAAAGCGACAGCAAATACGTTTTCCAATATGTGCGCAACGTGGAAATCCATCATGCACACATCACCACCAAAGACTCTTTTTGGGAAGTGGAGAACGTCACGGTCTATGATTCAGTGCTCGATGGTGAGTATTTAGGATGGCATTCCAAGAACCTGCGGCTCGTCAACTGCCACATCGGCGGTGAGCAGCCCTTGTGCTATGCGCAGGACCTGGTGCTTGAGAACTGTACCTTTGACCCAGAAAGCGACCGGGCCTTCGAATATTCCACCGTAAAGGCAGATATCAGAGGCACGGTGAAGAGTGTCAAGAATCCTGCCAGCGGTATCATCGTGGCCGACGGATACGGGGAAATCATCCTCGACGAGAACATCAAAGGGCCTGCCGACTGTCAAATCCTCATCCGCGAAGACAAACAATGAATATGGACGAATTATTTGACCTATCGACCGACCGCCGTGGAAGCGGATGCGTGAAATGGGACTGTGAGGCCTCCAGGGATGCCATCCCCATGTGGGTGGCCGACATGGATTTCAGGGTAGCCCAGCCCATCATCGATGCCCTGAAACGACGGGTGGAACACGGAGTGTTTGGCTATACGCAAGTGCCCGACGAGTATTATGATGCCATCATCCGCTGGTACGGCGAGCGGCACGGATGGCCCATCAGCCGTGAGTGGATTATCTACACCTCTGGAGTAGTTCCCGCCCTCTCTGCGACCATCAAGGCCCTTGCCCAACCCGGCGACAAGGTCATCATCCTCACACCGGTCTACAACTGTTTCTTCTCCTCCATCCGCAACAACGGCTGTGAGATAGCAGAATGTCCGCTCGTGTATGAGGGCAACACCTATCATATCAATTTCGAAGACCTGGAACGTTGTGCCGCCGACAGCCGTGCCAGTCTCCTTGTCATGTGCAACCCGCATAATCCAGCCGGACGCGTGTGGACCAGAGAGGAGATGGAACAGGTGAACGACATCTGCCTCCACCATGGCGTGAAAGTCATCTCCGATGAGATTCACTGCGAGATTGTGATGCCGGGGCAGCAGTACATCCCCTACGCCACCATCTCACAATCATGCCTCGACAATTCGGTGACCCTCTGCTCACCCTCCAAGTCTTTCAACACTGCCGGACTGCAGATAGCCAACATCATCAGCAATGACGAGGCGACAAGGGAGCGCATAGACAAGGCCATCAACATCAATGAGGTGTGCGATGTCAACCCCTTCGGGGTAGCAGCCCTCATAGCCGCCTACAACGAGTGTGGATGGTGGATTGACAGGATGTGCAAATATGTCCATGAGAACTACCTCTTGCTGAAAAACCATCTCGGCCAACATCTGCCACAACTGACCGTCACCCAACTGGAGGGCACCTATCTCGTGTGGGTGGACATCAGACCATTGGGAATGACCTCGGACGAGGTGACCAGATTGCTGCTTGAGCAGGGCCACGTGCTTGTCAACAGCGGCACTATGTATGGGGAACGCGACGGCGAGGGATTCATCCGCATCAATATAGCCTGTCCCCGAAGCCAGTTGACCGAAGCCCTCGACAGAATCAGCAAGACACTGAAAAAACAATGACAACCCAAAACTAAAAATATGGCTTTAATCAAATCAATTAAAGGACTGACCCCAAAATGGGGAAAAGAGTGCTATTTCAGCGAAAACGCCACAATTGTGGGAGAAGTAGAGATGGGCGATGAATGCTCCATCTGGTTCAATGCCGTAGTCAGAGGAGACGTCGCCTACGTCCACATGGGCAACAGGGTCAATGTTCAGGACGGTGCCTGCGTACATGTGACCAACAAAATAGGCCCCACCATCATCGAAGACGACGTGTCCATCGGCCACAATGCCACCGTGCATGCCTGCACTCTCCGCCGGGGCTGCCTCATCGGCATGGGAGCCACCGTCCTCGATAATGCCGAGGTTGGAGAAGGAGCCATCGTGGCAGCAGGTGCCCTGGTGCTGCAGGGCACAAAAATAGGTCCTCATGAGATTTGGGGCGGTGTGCCAGCCAAATTCATCAAGAAGACCCGTCCTGACCAGGCAGAGAGTTTCGCCGCACATTATGTGGGCTATTCCAAATGGTATTTAGAGGAAGACGGCCTGATTACCCCAGAACCTCGATAGCCCTGCGCAGACGGCGCAGTGTCTCCTCACGTCCCAGGAATGCAGAGATGTCGAACATTCCAGGACCCTTGCCTATACCCACAAGAGCCAAACGGAAAGCATTCATCACATCTCCCATCTTGTAGCCCTTGGCTTCAAGCCAGTTTTTCACCTCCCTCTCCTGGGTTTCTATAGAGAAGTCATCCAAAGACTCCAGCACCTCGGCCAACTCACCCATCACACGGGCAGAGTCCTCTTTCCAGCGCTTGCGGACAGTCTTTTCATCATATTCTGATGGGGGAATGAAGAAGAATGAGCACAACGGCCATAGTTCCTTGATGAAACTCACGCGGTCCTTCATCATGGCCACCACCTGGGTGATGCGCTCCATCGACTCGTCGACTCCGTTGCCGGCCACTATGGGGGCAAACATCTCGGCAACTTCCTCGTTGCTCTTATTGAGCATATATTCATGATTGAACCAAATGCACTTCTGGTAGTCAAAACGTGCGCCCGACTTCGAGCATTTGGTCAAGTCAAACAATCCCACAAGTTTCTCAAGAGAGAACACCTCCTGCTCAATGCCGGGATTCCAGCCCAGCAAAGCCAGGAAATTGATGATTGCCTCAGGGAAATAGCCATTCTCGCGGTATCCGCTCGACACCTCACCCGTTTTCGGGTCATGCCATTCCAGTGGGAAGACAGGGAAGCCCAGTCTGTCGCCATCCCGCTTTGACAACTTGCCCTTACCCTCGGGTTTCAGCAGCAAAGGTAGGTGAGCAAAGCGCGGCATCGTGTCCTCCCATCCCAAGGCGCGGTAAAGAAGCACATGAAGGGGAGAACTTGGCAACCATTCCTCACCGCGGATGACATGCGTGATTTCCATCAGATGGTCATCGACAATATTGGCCAGGTGATAGGTGGGCAACTCATCTGCGCTCTTGTAAAGCACCTTGTCGTCGACCACGTCGCTCATGATGGTCACCTCGCCACGGATGATGTCGTCGATATGGACAGCCTCACCCGGTGTCACCTTGAATCTCACCACATACTGCACGCCGTCGTCTATCAGGGCTTTCACCTCTTCGGCAGGCATGGTAAGCGAGTTGCGCATCATGCCACGGGTGCGGGCATCGTATTGGAAATTGGGAATCTCAGCACGTTTGGCATCCAACTCCTCAGGGGTGTCGAAGGCGATATAGGCCTTGCCGGCCTCCAGCAGTTGGTCCACATACCGACGGTAAATCTTACGGCGCTCACTCTGACGGTAAGGTCCGTAGTCGCCACCAATGGAAACACCCTCGTCAAATTTGATGCCCAGCCACATAAACGACTCCAGGATATACTCCTCGGCACCAGGCACCAGACGCGTGGAATCGGTGTCCTCGATTCTGAGAATCAGGCGTCCACCGTGCTGGCGTGCAAAAAGATAGTTGTAAAGTGCTGTACGAACTCCTCCAATATGTAATGGTCCTGTTGGACTCGGTGCAAAACGCACCCTTACTTGTCTTTCTTCCATAATGTGTTGATTTTGGTGCAAAATTAATGTTTTTTTTCGGAAACCATACATTTTACATCCTTTCATCATTTTTTTTTCGTATTTTCGCAGCATCATAGTACACGATTCGGCAATTCACACAGGATATGGACAACAAAGACAATCTTCTGCTTAAAACCATAACCCAGATTCTTCTGGTGGCCATCACCACGGGTGTCATCGTCTTTTCGATGACCAACAAAGTCGGTCAGCATTACCCCTATGAGGAAGGAAAGCCATGGGAGCACAAGACACTGATAGCCGACTACAACTTCGACATCATGAAGTCGGACTCTGCCATCGAGAGAGAAAAGGAGCAGATTCAGGAAGAGCATATCCCCTATTTCGTCCGAGATGACTCCATAGGCGAAAAAGCCATCGAGGACTTGAAAACAGCCGTGAGAAACGACACCACCGGCATTCTCAGTAATTACGGCAATCTGTTGGAGCGCCGCCTTCACTTCCTCTACGAGAGAGGCATCATCAGTGACCCTGAATACAGGAGGTATTTGAGCAGCGGAAACAACACCATTAAAGTGAGCAGCGGAAAGAGCAGTTTCCAAATAGCCGTCAGCGAGGAGTGGACACTGAAACAATCCTACAATCAGATTTTTTTCGACAATGAACTCGCCGTCCACCGTGATGACTTGATGAAGTTCAATCTCAACGAACTGATCAAACCCAATATCATCTATGACCAGAAACTCAACGACGAGATTCTCAACGAGGCCTACAGCAATATAGCCAAGAGCATTGGTCATGTGGCAAAAAACGAGAAAATCGTTGACCGTGGTGAGAAAGTGGACCACCTGACTGCCATGAAGATTGAGTCACTCTTCCAAAAGCAGCAAGACAACAGGAAGGACAAGAATGAGACAGCCAATGCACGGTTGGGATACATCCTCTATGTGCTCACCTTCATTTCACTCTTCTCCATTTTCCTTGTTTACTACAGGAAGGACTACTACGACAAGCCCCGCAACATCTTGTTGCTCTATTTCCTGATAGCCATCGTTCCGGTGATTGTGTCCTTGATGAAGCACAACATCATGACGCTCAGCGTATATATCATACCTTTCGCCATCGTGCCCATCATTATCCGTGTGTTCCTCGACTCGAGAACGGCATTCATGACACACACCACCATTGTCATGATATCTTCTCTCAACGTCAACTACCGTTATGAGTTCATCATCATACAAATGGCAGCGGGTATCGCCGCCATCTATGCCCTGAGCGACATGTCGAAGCGCGCACACCTGTTCAAGGCCGTTCTCGCCGCCACCTTCTCCGCCTTTGTCATTCACTATGCCATGACGCTCATCCAGGAGAGACAACTCATACCCGAAGACACAAGCACCTTCACCTACCTGACCATCAGCGGTGTGCTCATGCTGCTGGCCTACCCCATGATGTTTTTCATCGAAAAACTCTTTGGGTTCATCTCCAGCGTCACCTATCTGGAATTGTCCGACACCAATCAGGAATTGCTCAGGATGCTGTCGGAGAGAGCCCCCGGCACCTTTGTGCATTCCACCACGGTGAGCAATCTTGCCGCCGAAATAGCCAAGCGAATTGGTGCCGATGTGCTGCTCGTACGCACAGGGGCACTCTACCACGACATCGGCAAGTTGGAAAACCCTGTGTTCTTCACGGAAAACCAGGCGGGTGTGAATCCACACACCAAACTGACGGAAAAAGAAAGCGCCGCCATCATCATCGACCATGTCAGAAACGGCCAGCGGCTGGCAGAGAAATACAATCTGCCCCACTCCATCATCGACTTCATCCTGACCCATCACGGAAAGGGTGTCACCAAATATTTCTATGTGAAATACAAAAATGAGCACCCCGACGAAAAAGTCGATGTCAGCGTCTTTTCCTACAAAGGACCCAATCCCCAAACCCGCGAGCAAGCCATCCTGATGATGGCCGACACGGTGGAAGCAGCCACCAAGTCGCTGGATTTCTACAATGATGAGATTATCAGCCAACGAGTCAACGAACTCATCGACCAACAGGTAAAAGAAGGATACTTCGCCGAATGCCCCATTACTTTCCGCGACATTCAAGAGGCTAAGTTGGTGCTCATCGACAGACTGAAGAGCATCTACCACACCCGTATCAAATACCCAACGGATAAAAGCGCAGAAAACGAACGGCAAAACGCCGAGCGGAAAGCCGATAATTACAACAGAAGGAAAAAAGGCAAAAAACGATAAGCGGAATCATAAAGAATTCGCTGTTTGCGTACACAATGAGTCTGTTTTATTGCACAAAATGGCGTTTTTGTGCAATAAAATAGCATCTATTTGTTAATGTATGTTAAGCAAAATTTGGTCATAGGGGTAATTTCGAACACTTTATTTACCTTTGCAAACAATTTTCGACCAAATTAGTTTTAAAATGTGTAAAATTAGATTGTCTATCATGGCCTTAGCCATGTTGCTAACAGGAAACTTGACATCCCAAGCAGGAGGAATCCTCACCAATACCAACCAGAGTATCAGTTTTCTCCGCAACCCCGCCCGTGATGGCGCCATAGGCATCGACGGGGTATATTCCAACCCGGCCGGCGTTATCTTCCTCGGCGATGGTTTCCATCTGGCTTTCAACTGGCAATATGCCTATCAGACACGTACCATTACCTCAACAAACGAACTGTTCAAACTGGGTTTTAAAAACAACGGTCTGGACACGAAGACCTTCGAGGGTGTGGCCAAAGCCCCATTTATCCCTTCTCTGCAAGGAGCATACAACAAAGGTGACTGGAGTTTCCAGTTCAACTTCTCCGTGCCGGGAGGTGGCGGCAAATGCGAGTTCGACCAGGGCATCGGTTCCTTTGAGACAGTAGTGGGCGCCATCGCCCAGCGCTTCATGGGTGTTTCGGCTGCCCTCAATCAGAAGTTGTCACCTTTAGGCGCGAGTGTTCCCACCGTGACCGGATATGATGTAGATGGTTATATGAAAGGCCAGCAATACTACTTTGGCCTGCAGGTGGGAGCAGCCCGCAAGATTAATGAGCACATCTCCGTCTATGGTGGCCTCCGTCTTCTATATGGTACGGCCTCTTATGAAGCCCGCCTCAACAACATCCGCGTCATGAACGGCAATGAGGGAATTACCCTTCCGCAATATTTTGAGGGTGTGACCATGGGACTTGTCGATGCCGGAAACAAGGTGATGGAGAACATCGGCCGTGTGAATTTCGGTATCCAGCAATACAAAAATGCTTATATGGCTGCCGGCATGAGCGAAGAGCAGGCCATGCAACAACCTGAAATCCAAACGCTCGTTGCCCAGGGCAAGCAGTTGGAGACTGCCGGCAAGGAACTGGAGGCCACAGGTGAGCAATTGGCAGCCAGCGCAGAGAAACTCGCCCCCTATGCCAACGGCATGAACCTGAAGTCCGACCAGACCGGCTGGGGTGTTGCTCCTATCCTCGGTGTGGACTATAAAACCAAGCATTTCAATTTGGCTGCGAAATACGAGTTCAAAACCCGTATGCGTATGAAAAACAACTCGGATTTGAAAGAAGCATCTGTCGTTTCCGCCACCAACAAATACGTGAATGGCACCAGTGTTCCGGAAGACTCCCCCGCCCTACTGGCATTGGGAGCCCAGTGGTCGGTCACCGATGGTTTCCGCATCAATGTGGGCTACCATCATTTCTACGACACCGATGCACATTGGTATGAGCACAGTGAGAAGAAACTCGATGGTGGCACCAACGAATACCTGGCAGGTGCGGAATTGGACATCACCAAGCGTCTCCAGGTCAGTGGCGGTGCTCAAATCACCCGCTACCAACTCACCGACGCGTATATGAACGACATGTCGTTTGTGGTCAATTCATGGTCTTTTGGTTTAGGAGTAGGCTATCAGATTACCGACAATGTTAAAGTCAACGCCGCCTATTTCCAGACCAACTACACCAACTATGACATGAATACTCCCGAGCAGAACATGGAGAGCCTGGGCCTCCACATACCTGCCGGCAAAAATTCTTTTACCCGCACCAACAAAGTGTTTGGTTTGGGCGTAGAGGTGAAAATTTAGTAAATGCTTATATCGTAGATTTTTGGAGAGGGTGTGCTTCTGTATTGAGCGCATCCTCTTTTTGTGTTGGCATCGTGGCTTACAGCGGGTCTACGTCGTAATACATTTGGACGGTGCGGAAACGGGAGTCGTTGAGCAGTATCGACTGAGCCTGGCGGAGATACTGGCGAGCGGCAGACAAGTCAATGCCGCGTTCCAACTTCACGACGAGTTTTCTGATATGCATGGCTTTGACGCGGGCAACGGCCGGACGGTCTGGTCCGAGAATACGATGCCCGAACCATTGCCGCAGGATGCCCCCGAGCATGATAGCAGCCGACTCAACGGTTTTGTCATCCCGGTGCTTGACCATGACATAAACGATATGGCAGAAAGGAGGATACAAGAATGCCTTTCTCTCTTCCATCACACTGTCATACATGCCTTCATAGTCGTTGGCCACCACCTGGGCGATGACAGTGGCTTCGGGTTGCCGGGTTTGGAGAATCACCAGTCCGCGTTCTCCCTTCCTGCCGGCGCGGCCACTGACCTGTGCCATCATCATGAACGCATGTTCCGTCGCACGGAAATCGGGATAATTCAGCAAACTGTCTGCATTCAGAATCCCCACCACTCCGACATGGTCGAAGTCAAGACCCTTGGTAACCATCTGCGTACCCACCAGGAGATTGGAACGACCCTCAGAGAATTCATTGATGAGACGTGCATAGGCCGACTTGCTCCGGGTCGTGTCGAGGTCCATGCGGGATATCTTTGCCTCAGGAAAAACGGCGGCTATCTCATCCTCCACCTTCTCCGTACCGAATCCCCGTCCCCAGAGTTCTTTCCCTTCACAACAGGGGCATTGCTGGGGGACCTTATAGGTATAGCCGCAATAATGGCAGGAGAGCATGTTCATTGTCCGATGCAACGTCAGTGACACATCACAGTTCTGACATTTAGGCACCCAACCGCACTGCTTGCACTCCAACATGGGAGAAAATCCGCGACGGTTCTGGAAGAGGATGGCCTGCCGCCCGTTCTCCAGTGCCTTGCGCACTGCGCCAAGCAATTGCGGAGAGAAGGGGCCGTTCATCATTCTCCTGCGTCGAAGGTCGGCGATGTCAACCACCTGTACCTCGGGCAGTTCCATATCTGAGTAGCGGCTGAGCAGTTTCACCAGACCATATTTCCCGGTCTTGGCGTTATGGTAACTCTCAACGGCAGGAGTAGCCGAGCCAAGCAAGGTCTTGGCTCCTGCCATGGCAGCCATCATGATGGCCACCGAGCGTGCATGGTAGCGGGGCGCAGGGTCCTGTTGCTTGAAGGAGGTCTCATGTTCCTCATCCACGATGACCAGTCCCAGATGTTGAAAAGGCAGCATCACGGCACTTCTGGCTCCTATCACCACATCATAGGGGTCGGGAGAGAGTTGTTTCTTCCAAATCTCCACTCTTTCCTCATCGCTGTACCGGGAATGATAGATGCCCAGCCGGTTGCCAAAAACCCTTTGCAACCGCTGCGTCATCTGTACGGTCAATGCGATTTCGGGCAGCAGATAAAGCACCTGTTTATGCTCCGAGATGGTTTTTTGAATAAGGTGGATATAAATTTCCGTCTTTCCGCTTGAGGTCACGCCATGCAGCAGAACAACATTCTTACGAAGGAATTCAAAAAGGACGGAATTGTAGGCTTCCTGCTGAGTGGCCGACAATTTCTTGACATGCTCGGGATGTGGTTCACCTCCATGATTGAGCCGCCCTATCTCCCGGCGGTAGTGCATCAGAATTTGTCTGTCGACCAACGCCTTCACCGTGGCTGTCCTGGCATGAGAGAAATTCACCAATTCATCCCTCGACACCATTTGGATTTCAGCCTTGCATTCCCCGTCTTCCATCGAGTCATAATGGGTGAGCGACAGGAAATCCACCAATACTTTCTGCTGGGCAGGAGAGCGGCTCAGCATGTCGAGCGCCACATGAAGGGCCCGCTCATTGCGCCATTTGGGTGCAAGGTCGACACAAATCTCATATTTTGGATGAAAGGCATTGTCCTTCAATCCGGCAGGCAAGGCCACATTGTAGACATCCCCC
>CACXDY010000058.1 GCA_902766505.1 uncultured Prevotellaceae bacterium | reverse complement strand
TGGAATGGAGCCGCAGCAAACCCCAGTCGACAGATGATTTCGAACAACTCATCCGGGTGCCACGAAACTTCAAGCCGACCGCCCAACAACCCGAGAACACCCAGCCATACATCAGCCACGAGCAGGGCCAGTGGTGTGCCTTCCCCGACTTTGCTGAAATCGACCAATACACAGGAGCCTACAAACCAGGGAATTTTGAGATTTTCCGTGACTTGCTGGCTGATGGCGGGATGGCCTCACAAGACAGGAAATTCCTCATGGCCAGCGGCAAACTGCAGGTTCTGGCCTATAAATATGAGATAGAGCGCAACCTCCGCACACCCAACTATGCGGGATTCCAATTGCTGGGACTCAACGACTACAGCGGACAAGGCACAGCCCTTGTGGGAGTGCTCAACGTGCATTGGCGAGAGAAAGGCTATTGCACCGCCGGCGAATGGCGTGAATTCTGCTCTCCCACCGTCCCCTTGGCGCTGTTCCCGCAATTCGTCTACACCACGGCCGACACGGTGAACATCGGTACCGACATCTATGCCGCCACCAACGAGGATTTCGATGCCCTTGACTATACCATCAGTTGTGGACAGCAAATCCTGAGCCGCGGAAGATGTCCCGTCCATGACACCATCCGTTTTGATGCCTCTCAGGTGGCCGCTCCCGCCAAACTGACCCTCACACTGGACGCAACGGGCAACCAGCGCACCAGCCCTCTCTGGAAGAAAGGCTATAAAGGCCGCAACCATTATGAATTCTGGGTCTACCCCAAGGAGGTGGAATGCGACTCCACGGGAATCCTCATCACCGACACCCTTGACGCCAAAGCCATCGACGCCCTCAGCAAAGGAGGGAAAGTGCTCATCTGCGCAGCAGGGAAAGTGCGCTACGGCAATGACGTGAGCCACACCTTCCTTCCCGTATTTTGGAACACCAGTTGGTTTAAGATGCGTCCACCTCATACCACAGGTGCCTACATCGACACCAGCCATGCCGTCTTCCGCCATTTCCCCACCGACGACTGGCAGAACCTGAACTGGTGGGAACTCACCAACCGCACGCAGGTGATGAATCTCTCAGAATTTCCCGCCGATTACCAACCCATGGTGCAACCCATCGACACCTGGCATATCTCCCGCAAATTGGGAATGATGGTGGAGGCGAAAGTGCTGGGCGGACGGCTGCTGATGACCACCATGGATATCCGGAACAACCTCTCTCAACGACCCGTGGCACGCCAACTGCTCCACTCCGTCCTCAACTATATGCAGTCGGAGGATTTCCAGCCTGTCATCCAGATAGACAGACAACTCATCACCGACCTTTTCGAGAAGACGGCGCCACCCGTCAATATGTTTACCAACGAATCGCCCGACGAACTGAAACCAAAAATCAAATAACATACGATAATGAGCAAGAAAGAAAACATCAACCGCCGCGAGTTTCTCAAACGGATGGGTTTGGGCGCAGGTTCTGCCCTGGCTATGATGACCATCGACCCTCTCAGCATCCTGGCGAAGAAGAATGATGCTCCCCAACCTGAAAACCGTATGACCTATCGTGTACAGCATGGGTCGGGAGAGCAGATTTCCCTTCTTGGATTCGGTATGATGAGACTTCCCAACAACCAGGAGGAAGTCAATCAACTGGTGGATTACGCCATAGCACACGGCGTCAATTATTTTGATACGGCTCCCATGTATATGGGCGGCAGGTCTGAGGTTCTGACGGGAGAGGCTCTCAGCCGCTATCCTCGTTCGAAATTCCACATCGCCACCAAAATGTCCAACCAAAACCCGCAGGCATGGGCATTTGATAAAGCCAAGGAGATGTATGAGCAGTCGTTCAAACGTCTACGTGTCGATTATATTGACTACTACCTGCTCCACAGCATCGGTGGCGGAGGAGTAGACAACCTCCGTGGACGTTTCCTCGACAACGGTCTGCTCGAATTTCTCCTCAACGAACGCAAGGAAGGCCGTATACGTCACTTGGGATTCTCCTACCATGGGGATGTCAGCGCCTTCGACTGGCTTCTCGACCGTCAGGAAGAATACCAATGGGATTTCGTGCAGATACAGATGAACTTCCTGGACTGGCGCCATGCCTCTCTCAGAGGGGGACGGCGGCATGATGCCGACGCTGAATATCTCTACAACAAATGTGAGAAAACAGGGGTGCAATGCGTTGTGATGGAACCGCTGCGCGGAGGCGCCTTCGGAAAAATGGCCGATGAACTGACCGCGAAACTGAAGGCACAACGTCCCAATGACAGTACTGCACGATGGGCTTTCAGATGGGTGGGCTCTCATCCCAATATCCTGACCACCCTCAGCGGCATGAACCGCATGGACCACATGGAGGAGAACGTAGCCACCTTCTCGCCACTCGACCCCTGTTCGGAAGCAGAGAATGCCCTGTTGGCTGTCATTGCCGATGAGATGTCGGGCTTCCCAACCATCCCCTGCACCACCTGTGCATACTGCATGCCCTGCCCCTATGGTGTCGACATTCCCGGCAACTTCGCCTATTACAACAAGGCTGTCAACGAGCATATTCTCCCGTTGCCCGACAAGAAGGCCAGTGACTATGCCACACGCAAGCAGCAGTTCATGGATGGTTACAGCGTTGCACTGCCCGACCAGAAAGTATGGGCTCAGCGTTGCCAGGACTGCGAGGAATGTCTGTCGAAATGTCCTCAGCAAATCAGGATACCCAATCAGATGGCCCGCATCGTGGAAACCCTGAGAGGAGCCAAATAACCACTACCTCGACAAGACGGGAATGGCATCTGGAGGGCGCATCACTGCGGCCTCCAGACTCACCCGGGTATACTAACCTTTATGACTATTGAAACTTCATTTCTGTTGTAAACATCACTTTTTAAACATATTCTGCTTGATGAGTTGTTGAATGTCGGCGGGCATTTCCTTCATCTTGCAACAATCCACGATATAGCGGACCAGTTTGTCGGGCATAGCCGTCTTCTTCCATATATCGTGGCGGTTTTTCCATTTTCCCTTGAAGGTGGTCTTGTCTACCAGCACCATACTTCCCGGCTCTGACGGACGCCCCATCTCACTGTAGACGCCGTTCTTGAAAGAATACCTGCCATATTCGTGTGGCATCACCACGCATTTCCCGTCCTTGGTCATGGCTATCTCCGCACAGGCATATTCACCATTGGCGCCATAGTATTTGAACTGTGCATAACCTGAAGACTTTCCACAGACGGTCTTCTTCTCTCCCTCCCATTGCATGGATTCCATGAGCCAGGTACCGACCAATTCCTTGTCGGCTACTTTTGCGGCTTGGGCCATCATACTGGTTGCGGACATAATCATAGCAACCAACATCAATACTTTCCTTTTCATCTTTGTTTTGTTTAGGTTAAAAAAAGTTTGTGATTTCGCTGGCAAAAGTAGGGTCTTTCATGACGAAAGGCAAAATTTTGAATTTGCATTTGTTTTGCATCTGGATGCAAACAGGTCTGCCTTGGTTTTGCACACTTGGAGAACATAACCATCTATGACCCGATAGAAAGGATGAACTCATCCCATTCCTTGGCTCCGCCTTTTTTTCCAAATACCTTTTTATAGAGCCTGCTCCGCACAGTGCTGATGGTGCTCACGTCACGTGCAAGCACCGACGCGATGTTCGACGGTGCCATACGCAGTTTGATTAACAGACATACCTGATATTCAAGTTCCGACATCGCATAAAGGTTGCGCAACTGGCTGGTGAAACCCGGATAGACATTTCTGACCTGTTCGACCAACTCCGTCCATTCCTCATCTTTCAACCTCTGACCAGTGGAGATACGGCGTTGCAGTGACTGATAATCATCCGATGCGAAATATTCTTCTTCCACAGACAGGATGGCCTTCCTCACTGGCTGCGGCCGTTTCTCATGCTCTTCCATAATCTGACGGAGTTGGGCCTGAAGCCATTTTCTCTCCCTTCGGTTGATAATGATGTATTGCAGGGAAACAACTATTAAAAGGAAAATGGCCAGGAAGAGCCAATGGATAAAACTCGCCTGTTCGCGTTCTTTCGCCGATAAAACATAATAATGCTTTCCCGCCTTGTCTCCCTCTCTCAAATCCTCGTCAACAATGCTGCTGATGTCGTCTCCCCAATCCTTGGCGATGTCATCAGCCCGAAGCCAAGTATGGAGGATGCCGTTTTGCTGGATGATGATGGTGGTATCGTCCTTCACAGTCAGAGGGAAGGGGTCACCGTCTTCCAGATATAGATGTTCCCCGCCACCTTTGTCAATCAGCGTGATATCACATCTTTCCTGGGGACGAACGATAACAGACGAAGATATCCGTGTCAGGTGGCTCTGCACCATCATGCTGTCACCATCATAGAGGCGAAGATAGGTCGGTCCGTTGATGGGAAACGTATCAATCAGTCCGATGGGATATTCCGCTCTTGAGAGAACCCATGCCCCCTGCAGTGAGAATGGCTGATGTTTGGAGTCCCCACCACAGTTTATCAACAACAGACATGCCATCAAAAATAAAAAAACTTGTCTCATATTCTCATCAATCAAATTGTCTATACCAATAACGGCAAGGGAGATGCAAAATTATGGCAAAAACTTTGCAATCATGGAAAACGAGTTTGCATTTTGTTTGCAAAACACACAAAAGAGGGCTTGTCAAAATTGACATTCCCTCTTTTTTGTGTTTGATGGATGTAAGTGCCCGTGAGGAACGGCCCTTGGGCAAGTGCGACAAGCCTGCCATTGGGCAACGCCCTCACGAAGAAATCGGAAAGAATTCTTTTCAATTTCCTGTTTGCTGTTTCATTCCCTCAAAGAATTGCTCTTGCAATTGTTTGGCCAGTTGATTATCTGGATTGAGTTTCAGGGCTTTCTCGTAGTTCGCCATCACATCAAGGTAATACCGCTGACCATTTTGTGCGGGATTCTGCACAATACGCACCATATAATAGAACCCGCGGAGCGTACAGATGTCCGACGGGTCGGCATTCTTCATCTGCTCCATTTTTGCAATGGCCTGTTCCGTCTCAGCCAGAAGGTTCTCCGTCTGTGGTGCACCAGGATTCACCACGGAAAAGCAGAGACTTTGCAAAGCCACCTGAAACTTGGGTTGGATACTGTCGGGAAACATGGCATCGATGCGCTTCAGTTCCGCAATGCAGTTGAGGAAATCATCAGGTGTGGGCTGTTCAAGTTTCGAAAGCGACTGGGCGATGAGTCCCTGCATGGAGGGCTGCTGGGCATGAATACTTACTGAAGCCATCAAGAAGGCAATAACGCACACGCAGTTTTTAACTACTGCATTAAAAGTTTGAAATGTCATATGCTTTATTATTTTTAAGTGAAACAAATATACCGATATAAAAGAAGCGGTCGCGGGATGGCATCACAGAACTGCCATCCGCCTCAATGCGGAATACATTGGTGCGGCCTAAAACATTACTCAGAGATGAATAGACAATCACCTTGGGACTCACCAGGTATGTGAGGTTCACATCCACACTGTTGTAATGCGGTGTCCTACCCATCGGAAAACATCTCCCACTGGCATAAGACTCGGCCAGACCGACAATGAACTTGCCAAACCCGTATTTGGCCGTCAGCCTCAAGTTGTGCCGTGAGGCATAGTCGGGAGTCCGCATTGCTGTATAGTCAAGATAAAGACGCTCGGAATCATTGAATGAATAGGAAAGGGTGGTCGTCAGGTTCTTCAGGAGCGAATGGTCCTCCACAAAGACATCCACTCCCCGGCTTGAGCCAAAGCCATGAGGCTGATAGGATGCATTCTCCAGCAGTGGCAAGTGATGGTATTTTTTCCAATATGGTTCGATACGCAGCAGAGAGGTCCTTGAACGATACTGCATCGAGAGGATGGCGTGGTCGGCAGTGCTTTGCCCCAACCTGTTGGGGTTTTGTGCCAGATAGTCATCCTCTGCCGTCTGACTATAACGACCGGCAACCAGTGAGAATTGCAGTTGTTTGTTGGGGATATAACTCAGTGTTGCCCTTGGCATCAACAACCAGTCTGCATGATGACCACCGACCTGCTGCCTTTCCGCTCTTGCCGACATGTTGAGGAACAAACGGGGGACAACACGCCATTGGGCATCGACATGTGAAGCAAGAATGTTATAACCGAGTTGATAATGATAGACGTCGTATCTCAACGAACTGTTGCGGATATAGTCCTCTATGCCCACAGACATCTTCAACACGTCGGAGCACACCTTGCGTACTTCCGCTTTCAGATGAACTTCGTTGCGGAAGTTGTGATAATGGTCACCTGCCATCCGGGCATTGTCGATGTCGCTGAACACGGATGAGTTGGCGATGCCTGTAAAAAACGTACAGCCACGGCCCATTGCGGCCTTATAGGTGACGTTGGCATAGATATTATGCTCCTTCAGCGACAGGTTTCGTCCGCTGATACGTTGTCCCACCGATGTGAGGTCGTAACCGACATATGATTTGAGCACACCCACCGTCTTGAACTCCTTCTTGTATTGAGCCTCGCCCGACAGTTTGCGGTAGGGACGGCTGAAATCATACCTTTCCGTGAACAGGCGGTTGTAAAATCCCATGCTGGTCAGAGCGGCATTGAACGACAGCGAACTGCTTTGATACGCTTTGGTGCCGCCAATGTTCCAGTCCACCAAAGAGGCGCTGACACCGTATTTGTCACTTGTGGCGGCATCTGTGGTCTCCATAGGGAGCACAGAAGAGAGCGCCTGACCGTACTCTCCGCTATATCCGCCCAACGAGAAGTTGATTCCCTTGAACAGGAAAGGCGAGAATTGTCCACGCACGGACGAGTTCTCCGTATTGGTACTGTAGGGAACCAGGACATGCATCCCGTTGACGAATGTCTGACACTCCTCGCTTTCACCCCCGCGGACATAGAGTTTGCCGTTCTCACCCACCATCTGCGTACCGGGCAGCGATTGTAAGGCTGCCACGATGTCACCACAGGAGTTGCCCGTCATCACTACGTCGAGCGCATCCATCGTCTTGAAATTCTCGCTCTTGCCGAAACTGAAGGTGCTGGCCGTCACCACCACCTCGTTGATGGTCGTGGCCAACTCTTTCATACGGATATTGAGATGGGTGAATTGGCGGGCATCAGCGGTCTGCGTGTAATCTTCATAACCGATGTAGGTTACTTTGAGGGTCAACTCGCCGGTAGTTGATGTAGTGAACGAGAACCGTCCGAGCGAATCCGTCAGACATCCGTCAATAGTTCCTAATATAAAAACGTTGGCACCTACCAAGGGTTCCTTTTCGTCACAGACAATGCCTGAAATTGTGGTCTGGGCTGTCAGGTTGCAGACAGCCATCAGCATTAAAACGATATGTGCAATTCGATGTTTCATGCCGCAAAAATACGGCAAGATTCCAGCCCCTCCAAATTCCTGTGACAGACAACTAAAATCGCTGACAGAAATCTATCCGAAAGGACGAATGACTAAAAAAAAGGACGAATGACTAAGCGATAAAAGACTTTAACTGAGGCACATACGAGCGGGCTACCGGTATGCTCTGCGAAGTGTTTCCAAGTATCAACTGATAGCCGTTGGAGTTGCCCTTTGCAGAGGTAATATTGTTCACATTGACCACAAACGAGCGGTGGCATTGGAAAATATTCCCGTATTCCTTCAACTCCTCAATGGCGGCGGTCAAAGTGGTGTGGACTTCCACATTGACCGGCTTGCCGTCTTTCAGATAGCAGACGGAAACGTTGTTTTTCTGTGCCTCGATATACAGCAGGCTGTTGATGGGAATGGTGAGGTCTTCTCCCCTGACACTGGTACTATGGATGGTTACCGAGATGTCTTTCTGTTCCTCCGTCGTATTTCTCAGCAACTCTTCCAGTCTGTCTTTCAAACTTCTGTTATACGCAAAGCCGATGCCCAGCACAGTCATGATGGCACCAATTATCACCGCCCAATAAAAGAACTGGAAAAAAATACCAAAGGTGATGGGATAATGGAAAATAAGGGAGAACAAAAAGAAATTGCAGATGGCGATGAAGAGTATCAACCCGAGCACATTACATCCGTTATGCCAGATGCGCCAGGGCTTGACCTTTTTATACAAGGGTCTGGAGACAGCCCAACCGTAACTGACATAACACACCATCGTGACAAGTCCGAAAATGGCCGCCACCAGACATTTGTTGCCTTCATACACATGAAATCCAAACGGCTGCATCAAGTAGAGCATTGCCCAGACCAGGATGCCATAGACCAGGCTGTCTCTCAGCATGTGGTTACTCTGTTTGAAAGGGTATGTTCGGGTAAGAAATGACATCGTTCTATACTTTTTGGAAATACAAAATTACTACTTTTTTATGGATAACACCATTCTCACCTGATTTTTATTAGTCTGAAATGTTGCGAAACCGTTACACCATGACAAAGGCCGGGACTTTCCATGACCCGACCTTTGAGTTTTTTCCAAAAATGAAGGATTGCCTATGCTGATGCAAAATTTCTGGCAACAGATTGGCACTTTGTCTTTTTTGATATAACTTTGTGCTTTGAAAACAAAAAACGAGGAATATGTATCAGAAACTAATCATGGCGGCTGCCATCCTGGCGGTTTGCATACAGACCAACGCACAGACCCTGGATAAGAATTATAAGTCTACAAACGACGGCAATCCCATCAGCCCCTGTGTTTTTTGCGCAGACCCTACCGCCATCGACTATCATGGCCGGTTATATGTCTATGGGAGCAACGACAACCAGCAGTATATCAAGAACGGAAAAACCGGCGGCAACGGCTATGGGGATATCAAGTCGTTGGTGGTAATGTCGACCGAAGATATGGTGAACTGGACTTTCCACGGCACCATCGATGTGAGTTCGATATGTTCCTCGTGGGGATGGCGCTTCGCTGCGTCATGGGCTCCGTCGGCAATATGGCGCACGAATGCCAATGGCGAAGACGAATTCTTCCTCTATTTTGCCAATAGCGGTGGCAGCGTCGGTGTACTGAAAGCATCATCGCCCGTCGGTCCGTGGCAATCACCGCTCACAAAACCGATGATTGACGGCGACACACCTGGTGTGAAACCCTGCAACTGGATTTTCGACCCGGGAGCAGTGGTCGACGAGAACGGCACGGGTTGGATTGCTTTCGGCGGCGGCGATCCACAGGCATCTGGTTCCAGCCTATGGCCAGGCAATTCGCGCATCGCCAAGATGAAACCCTCGATGACCGCTATTGATGGTTCTGCCGTCAACATGCCTGCTCCCTACCATTTTGAGGCCAGCGAATTGAATATCATTGGCGGACAGTTTGTCTATACCTACAACACCTCGTGGTCAGACCGCGACGCCTGGAACACTTTCGCCAACCGCAACAACCAGCCGGCACCATCGTCTTGCAGCATGTGCTATATGGTCAGCGGCACACCCCTCACACCCGACTCTTGGAATTACCGTGGCGAATACGTGCCCAACGAGGGCAACTTCGGCATGGGCTGGGGCAACAACCATACCCACCTGCACAAGTTCAAGGGCAAGTATTACCTGTTCTACCATTCCACGTTGCTGGAGCAGAACATGAAGAATGGAGGGGCTATGGACAGCGATGCCTCCGGCTATCGTTCCATCGGTGTGGACGAAGCCACGGTCAACGAATCCACACAGACCATCAACAAGATGACGCTGACCCAGACGGGTGTCGAGCCTATCGGCTACGTAAACCCCTACGTCCTGCAAGAGGCTGAAACCATGGCCACCAGTGGCGGCATCAGTTACGAGGACTTTTCGAATATCAGTCCGAATACCCGCATCAGCAAACTGGGCAACGATGCGTCAAGAAATATGCAGGTGAAGATGAAACCCGGCTCATGGACCTATATCCGCCGTGTAGACTTCGGCAGCAAAGGCGCCTCAAAATTCATGGTGCGCGCCAAGGGAGAAGGTACTGTGGAAATTCGTATCGGCAGAATCGGCGGCAAGGCTGCAGCCACTATCGATGTCTCGTCAAGCGACATGAACGACTACGTCGTCGATATCGACCCCACCAAATTTGACGGTCAGAAAAACATCTACATTGCTGTTCCCAACGGTACCAATGTATATTTGGATGCCTGGCAGGCCACAGAGGCACAGTCGGAGGACATCCATGACATCAGCAGCAGCCAATCCCTCAAGACACAACGTTATGACCTATCCGGCCGGCGTCTTTCAGACAACCAACAACACCATGGCGTTGTCATCGAACAATTCACTGATGAGAACGGAGTGAAGCACAGCCGCAAGAGAAGGTAAGGGAGCATCGATGAGCCTTTGCCCATTATAACATTCTATCCAAATCAAAAGACAGCCCGATGCTGAAGGTGGTCCCTGTTGTCAGCGGGGAACAATAGTAATATGACTTGGGTTTGTAGTTGAAAAGATTGTCGACAGCGGTATTCAGATTCACACCCCGCCAGATGTGGTGCTGGAGCATCAACTTCCAAATGGTATACCCCTGGTCAACATCCTTGCGCCCCGACTGAGGACGGCCCTGGCTACGACCGGAGAGAGCCGCGTCGAGGGCATAATAGCGTGAGAAACGGTGGTCGTAACCTAAACGCCAGGTAAAGGAATGGGTACGGGGCTGGGAGAACTGGGAGTAGATGACATTGCCTGTCTCATGCATCCACGAATAGTTTAATTTGAAAGACAGCCCACAATCCCAGATGTGGGCGATACAGACATCGACACCCCACACCGTTACGCCATCCTCGTTCCAGTAGAGTGCACTTTCCATACCCTCGTTGATACCTCCGTCGATGGTGGTGATGCGCTTGTCGAAGATATTGCAGTAACCCATCAGGGTGAAATTATAGCGCCCGTCCATAAAACTACTGTTTTTGATGCGGTTCGTGCGCTCGACTGCCAAGTTGAAATTATTGCTCTTTTCCGGCTTCAGGTCAGGATTTCCGAGCAACAGATATCCCATATTTCCCATGTCGTAGTGCATATACATCTCCTTGAGTGAGGGTGCCCGGAAACCGCTGGAATAGTTGGCGCGGAAGGTCATCAATGGATGTTTATACACCACGGCGAGACGCTCGGTAAGCGCTTTCTGGGCTGAGGCGGAGAAATAGTCATACCGGATGCTGCCCACCACGTTCAGCCGGTTGGTAATATTCCAGTCGAACTGAGCATAGCCGTCGATATTGTTTTGTGCGTGGCTGGTGTTGTCGAGGAACTGATAGGTGGTCAGGAAATCGTGCAAATAGTCGGCTCCAACGATCAGGATGTTCTTGCCAAACGTATTGCTGAACAGAGCATGCAGCACATGCTGCTGATTGCTGTAGTCATGGTCGTGGGTACGGGTGCCGTCAGGCATGAAATTGGCCTTGTCATACTGGTCGTATGCGTAGGACAGTTCCAGACGACGGTCACGGTTCCAGGCATACCTGCCCTTCAATCCGCCACTGTAGCCATTGAAATGATAGTTGTGTGTATCACGCTCACTCGTGCGGAAGAAATAACTGCCCCGGCCTGTCAGTGTCAGTTGGTCGGTGGCCCGCCATATCAAGCGTTCCTTGACGTTGTAAGTTTTCTGGCCGAAAAGCCGGCTGATGTTGGAATCATCCTCCAGCACCGACTCGTCATAAGGCAGCCCCTGTGACTTTTTCATCAGTTCGGCGGCTATTTCCTCCGGCGTGTGTGCCTTGGGCAGATTGACAGGGTCAATTTGGGTGTGCTGGAAACTTGTCAG
>CACXDY010000057.1 GCA_902766505.1 uncultured Prevotellaceae bacterium | reverse complement strand
TGTATTAGGCATTGGAAGTAGGCATGGATGCCAGCTCCCGTGTGAGCAGAAGAATCATCCCCGTCCCCGTGATACGTCCCCTGATACAAAAAGAAAACTTTTGTCAGCAAAGGCAAGCAACTCGTCATCGCCGCGGCTGTCGCCATAGGCGTAGAGGGTGTAACTTTGCCGTTGAGGATAGATTTCCAACAGTCGTGTCACTTTCTGCTTCCCGTAGCAGTTGGGAGACTGGAAACGTCCTGTCAATATGCCGTCGCGGGAAACCTCAATGCGCGTGGCTATCACGGTGCCGACACCAAGCCGCACACAGACAGGCCGAACCCACTCTTCGATGCTGGCAGTGACCACACATACCGTGTGCCCCTCTGCCAGGTGCTGTTGCAGCCTTTCAACGCCCTTTCTGTTGAGCATGGTTCCGGCCACGTCAGCAAACTCACTCCCCCACTTCTTGAATTGCCGGTATGACGTGCCCTTATAGAAATGGGCGAACACCTTCTCTTTCACTTTCCAATTGGGATAAAGGCCACATTTCATCAACAGCAACCAGGGTGAATAGCGAAGCAAGCCCAAAATCAGCCGACATCGCCCATGGGTGAAACGGATGAATGCCATCAGCGTGTCAGAGACGGTCAATGTGCCATCGAAATCGAAGGCTGCTATGATGGAGGGACTACACATAGAGAATGAAAATAAACAAAACTATCCAACCTATGATGCAGGCATGGATAAAATGGTCGTGCAACAAAACATTCGTGGGACTGCCGCTTTTCTGGTCGACCAGGGTAAGTTGCATATAACGCAAAATGCCAGCCAGCACAAAAACAGATGTAACGTAGAGGTAATGGCTGCCTGTACGCTCCGTAACGTCCACCGACACCGTATAGAGAATGTAGCACATGATGGTAATGCTGCCCAGAATGGCGATGGAAGAACCCAGAAAAGCCATATTGTAACGTTCCACGTTCTTGCGCGCCTTTACCCCCGAAGCCTCAAAGACGGCCACATCGTCACGCCGTTTGGCCAGTGCCAAAAAGAGAGCCAACAAGAACGTGATGAGTACAATCCAATGCGACAAGCCGATGCCTGTGGCGAGTCCACCGGCTACGATGCGCAGCACAAAGCCTATGGCGATAATGAACACATCGAGAAGTGCGATTTGCTTTAATTTTACGCTGTAGGCAATGTTGATGACCATATAGAAGAGCAGCGTGGCGGCGAGTCCCTTCTCCGGTCTACCGCTGAAGAAACTGCCCAAAACGACCAGTGCGAAGGCGATGAGCCACGCCATTCCCATCATGACGTATGCCGTGCTTGTGCTGACGCGCCCGCTGGCGACAGGCCGCATCCGCTTCACTGGATGCATCCGGTCGGCTTCGGCATCATAGATGTCGTTGAAGCAATATACCCCGCTGGCAGTGAAGCAAAAGGCGAGAAACGCCAAGACGCAAGGCCATACATAACACCACTCGGTGGCATGGCGGCTAAAAAACAAGGGGGTAAAAACAAAACTGTTTTTCAGCCATTGGTGTGGGCGGATAAGCCGGATGATATGTTTACTCATGTTTCTTCCTAACTTGATATAATGTTAACGAGGGATGTTCACAGTGGTCTATGGCGACGAGCGCCAAAGTCGTGTCAGCCTTCATCTGGCCGACGTAATCAGTGATGGGCTTGTCAAAACTATCACCGTCGGGTGCCTCGACAATATAGTCTACATGACGGATATATTCTGTCGGGAAAACACCAGCGAAATAGCAGGTGTCGCAAACCGGCTTTATCTCATAAAACATTGAAAAAGGACAAACTATCACATCGGATGACTTGAAACGCTGCCGCTGCACAAAAGAATGCAGATTGCCGTAGTTGCCCTGCCCATCAGGCAACATCGACCTGATGCCGGAAACCGACATTAAGAGAGCAGCCACACAAAGCACGGCGCACCACCAACGGTTTCTGACAGCGATGGACATGATGGAACCCAATAACGGCAGGAAAGCCATCCAGCGGTAGTAGGCGGGGAAGCGACCAGCCAAGACCATCATTATGGGTGCATAGAAGGTAAGTATCAACAACAGGAAGCCCTTGTCGGAAAAAAGCCTCATCAGGTTGTTGCGAAAGTGGGCAACATAGGCTGTCAGCGTCACGGCCGACAGGAAGAGGAAACTGCGGTATTCTGCCATACTCAGCAGCCGGTGGCCAAAACTCATCTTTGTCGTCAGCGAAAGGAGTTTCTGCGCGTAGGGTGCCGCATCAAAGCCAAAGGTTTCGCCAGCCCAGGGAAGAACAGCCAAGGCAAGGTCTGACAACGTGGTTGAATACTGCACAATGCTGCTGACAAAAGCCACCAACCGGCCATGAGCCATCATGAATGATGCCACCATGAGTATACCTAAGGAAAAGCCCGTCAGCATAAGGACGAATAAGTGGATATATTCCCTTCGCCGTTGTCTTCTCATGATGAAAAGGAAGAACCACAGGGCACAAAGATAGACGGCAGCCTGTATGCCAGAGCACAAAAGCATGGCAGTTGCTATGACAACCGCGATGCGGGCAGACCGGGATTTCGATTTCAGGTAGTGATCCACAATAAGAACAGTGGATGCTACCAATAGGGCGCATAGCATATCGGGTCGTCCGTTACGGTACATCCAAGCCATTTCACTGGTACCCCACAGCAAAAATGTAAACAACACAGTCGGCCATACCGACAACTGCAGTCCATGGCGTTTCATCAACTGCAGACAGACCCTTCCCAACACGAATGTGATGAGCAAGTTCAGGCTTCTGACAGCCACCAAACTGCTGCCGAACAACCACATCCAACCTGCCGCAAGCATTTGGTATAGCGGAGGGTAAGTAGAAAACGGATATTGTCCGGCCACACGATACCAGGCGGTGGTTTCCCATGCGTCATGGAAAACGGTGTTATAAGAAGTGTCGAGCATCATCACTTCATCAATCCAGGGAAACAGATTGTTCAAGGTGATGAGATTGACGATGATGAACACCAGCGACAGCAGATAGTAAATAAAAGACTTATTGAGCATTCCTTATTTGCGGAATTACGATACTGTGGCTTTTAGAAATCGTTGACTATACGCTCTTGCATCGTGTCACTTTCATAGCGGTGCTGATGGTGTCGCAGACGTGCGCCCCAGTTATAAGAAAGCGTCAGGCGAAACAGACGGTAGTTGAATTTGTTATCAAAATCCATGGCTGTTGTGCCGAGATATTCTGTACCCTTAATCCGTGAGGCAATCAAGTTGCGGCAGGTAAGCCCAAGCGACAAACGGTCTTTCCAAAAACGATATTGCAACCCTGCATCCACCATATAACGGGCATGGAGGCTGCGGGTGACATCTTTCTCCGGAGAACTATAGGTGGCATTGAGAAGAGCAGTCCATCTGTGACGGGCATCGAAGAAGAACGACAGTTGCAGAACACCTGTATAGGCAATGTTCTCCACATGAGGATGCATATACATCCTGACAATTCCCGCAGCAGTTTTCCCCTGTTGTCTGACGGTCTTCGTATATCCAACGCCCTGCATCAGTGTTGCCTTCATCCAACTGAGTTTGTCAAAGAAGTAGAAGGAGTTGACACCAAAGTCATATTCATCGGTGAAGTTATCCCATGAATTATAGGTCACATATTTGTCAACCATATAGACCTCATCAATCCTGTCGGGTTGATAAGCATAATAGAGGTCGAAGCTCAACACCCCCTTGTAGGTATAGCCCATCGTAGCCTTATAGAGATAAGAGGGCTTCAGGTTCTGGTTGCCATAGGAAACGTGGTTAACGTCTTTCCATACCCAGTCCGAGTTGAGATTGATGATATTAGGCCGGGTGATACGGCTGCTGAGACTGAGGTTGAAAGCATGCGACAGATTAGGTTTGAACCCTACATGAAATGAAGGAAACAATCTTCCATAATTCGTCTTGCCAGTGATTGCCATCGGCTGGTTCACAACTTTTGTCCAGATATGCTCATAACGTCCGCCGACATCAGCCGACCAGGCATGGCCAAATTTCCTGCCATATTCCATGTAGCCTGTCCACAATTGTTCGTCGTAGGTATTTGACACAAGGCTGTAAACGCCAACGCCAGTATAGCCCAAGTCCCGATGGCTACGGGTATAGGCGTATTGCATACCACACTTGAACCCCGCATAACTTAAGTCAGCCTTTGCGGAATAGTTGTCCACATCCAGGGTGATACGGTTCTGATAGTTAAAGTCTGCCGTGTCACTTTGAAAGGTTTCTGCTATAGAGTTTTCCGTATAGGTACTTTTGCTAAAAGAATGGCGCTCATCCCCCATTCTCATCCGGTAATAGTCGAGGTTATAGTCTATCTTTGCCCCCTTGTCATTCAATTTCTGACTGGCATTGACGTTTACAGCCCATGTCTTTGTATCTTCCTTTCTGCGGGTCTGTGTCGTAATGTCACTGACGGAATTGGTGGTTTTGGGCAGGAAGTCATAGCATCCATCCACGGATAGACGGCGACTACCGTCGGCATGCATGAAATATACCCCCAAATTGAGTTTTTCAGATGCCTTGTAGTCCATCTGCCACCGTAAAGAATAATTTTCTTTCCTGATTCGTCCTTCATCTGTGCCGTGTCGGAGGATGTCGGTGAAAAGGACATCGTTCGTTTCCAAATAGCGCGTGTTATCCCATGTTCCGGCTATGTTTAGCGAGGTAGAGATTCTGCCTTTGTTGTAAATCACGTTGGCAGTGGCCTCATCGCCATGCTCTTCTGACTGCGTATGAGCATAGCCAACCGTTCCGCCAACGAAGTCGTTGTCTTTCTTCTTTAAGACAAAATTGACCACACCCGCATTGCCCGCTGCGGAATACGTGGCTCCTGGAGTCTGGGTAATCTCTATTCTCTCTATTTCACTGGCCGGAAAAGACTTCAACATCTGCAGCAGTTCCTTTTGTCCCATGCGCTGTTCCCTGGAGTTGATGCAGAAGATGACACCATTGGCACCAAAGAGCGTCATGTCGTCATTGGATAGCAGTATGCCTGGCGCATATCGGAGTAAATCTACAGCATTGACAGCACCCACGACATATCGGGTATCAAAGATGATTGTCCCGGCCTCACGGCGCAAGATGGGTGTTTGACCTTTCACGGTGACTTCTGTCAGTGCCTGTGTCTCGGGTTGCATCCGGATGATGCCAAGGTCGGCACCGTTGCATAGTTGATAAAGGGTCTTGTAGCCCACAAAGGAGATGCGGGCAAGAACAGGCTTTTGCTCACAGGGGATGATGAAAAAACCGCTCTCGTTGGACACACTGCCTGTTATCAACGTAGAATCCCGGGGTGAGAGAAGGGCAATGTTGGCATAGGCTAC
>CACXDY010000056.1 GCA_902766505.1 uncultured Prevotellaceae bacterium | reverse complement strand
CCGAGGAAGAATTTGAAGAAACAAACTGCGAGGATGAAACATACAACGATGATCCAGAACGCTGCTTTGATTCCCTGGAAGCCCTGGCTCTTCTTAGCTGGGGCTGCTGCTTTTTGTGTAGTTGCCATAATTTAAATGTTTTTGATTTTAGTTATTTGTTAAAAATTAAGTTTGTTATGTTTCTGATTTGACGTTAATTACCTTGTTTTAGTACTCAGTTTCGGGAGCGTACGCTCCCTTATCTCTCGGCAAAGATAACAATTTCGGACGTACTAAAAGCGGAGTTAATATTTTTTAACTTGATATTTCTCAATTATTTTAGTTTTTCCAACACTTCCTTGATGCGCCGCATGGCTTCGCGGATGTTTTCATCGCTGGTTGCGTAGCTCATGCGGAAGCACTCAGGGTCGCCGAAAGCATCTCCGCCGACAGTGGCAACATGTCCTTTTTCCAGAAGGTAGAGTGCCAACTCTGTAGAGTTGCTGATGACGGTGCCGTCCTCAGTCTTCTTTCCGTAGAAGCTGCTGCACTTGGGGAAGAGGTAGAAAGCACCTTCGGGCACGTTTACTTCCAGTCCGGGAATGTCCTTGGCTAAATCCACAATGAGGTTGCGGCGGCGTTCAAAGGCCTGACGCATCTGTTCCACACACTCCTGACTTTCGGTGTATGCGAACTCGGCTGCTTTCTGGCTGACAGAGCAGGGCCCGCTGGTGTATTGTCCTTGCAGTTTGTTACAGCCTTTGACAATCCACTCCGGAGCAGCAATGTATCCAATGCGCCAACCGGTCATGGCATATGCCTTGCTGACGCCGTTGACGATGATGCTGCGCTCCTTCATGCCCTCAAACTGTGCAATGCTCTGGTGCTTGCCTACATAATTGATATGTTCATAGATTTCGTCTGCCAGTACAAAGAGGTCGTCATGACGCTTGATGACCTCGGCCAAGCCGGCCAGCTCTTCTTTTGAATAGACGCTACCCGTAGGGTTGCTGGGCGAACAGAGGATGAGCATGCGCGTCTTGGGGGTGATGGCTGCTTCCAATTGCTCAGGGGTTATCTTGAAGTTCTGGTCGAAACGTGCTTCGACAAATACGGGGTTACCACCTGCCAGCAATACCATTTGTGGGTAGCTGACCCAGTATGGGGTGGGGATGATGACCTCATCGCCAGGGTTCACCAGAGCCATGACGGTATTGCAGACACTCTGCTTGGCACCGTTTGAAACAAGAATCTCCGACGGCTGGTAGTGCAGCTGGTTCTCACGTTCCAGCTTGCGGGCAATGGCCTGTCGCAACTCAGCATATCCCGGCACGGGGGAGTAGCGTGAGTAGTTCTCGTCGATGGCCAGTTTGGCGGCCTGTTTGATATGGTCAGGGGTGTTGAAGTCGGGTTCGCCGACGCTCATGTTAATCACATCGATACCCTGTGCCTTCATTTCTGAACTCTTCTGCGACATAGCCAGTGTTGCTGACGGGGCAAGTCTCTGCAGACGATTGGATAATTGTGCCATTCTTCTATGAATTTTAAATTTCAGCGTGCAAAATTACACAAATATTTTATCAAAACGAAAAAAAGTGTCGCTTTTTTGCTGTTTTTCGTGTCAAAACTCCCACAAATCTTCTTTCTTTTGCCCATTGTCTTGTGTAGCACCCTTTCTGGCCTGTTCCAGTTCGGCAGTTGCAGCCTTTACCTCTTCATCTGTGTAATAGGTAATGGTGCGGGTGATGTGCCAAGCCCCATAGCCTCCCGTGGCTTTCCATGATGTCCAGTTGCCCTTGCTGTCGAACGTATAGGTGCAACGGAAGGTGGTCACATCAGGTTTGCCAATGTTCCTTTTGCGCTTAGGGTCATACTCCACAATGCTTTTAGTCACGCTGGTGGGAAACGGATTAGTGCCGGTATAGTTGAGGGTTATCTGTGTTTTGAATGTGAAAACCTCGTCCATGCCGTCCTCCACAATGCTGGTATAACCCTTCCAGCGTCCCTGTGGGTCATAGGTATAGGTGATGGGCAATTGTGTTGCATATTCACTGATGAACTCGGTCT
>CACXDY010000055.1 GCA_902766505.1 uncultured Prevotellaceae bacterium | reverse complement strand
GTTATGCCCGTCAAATTGCCTGGGGACGGCAGAACAGCCCTGCTGCCAAGGGCGGTGAGGAAGAGACGGTTCCACAGGAGATGAGAAGGGTTGTTTCCCCTTTGGTGGAGACACGATGGTCACAAAACAGTCCCTATAATTTGAAGTGTTTTACAACCGGTGGTAGTCAGGCTGTCACTGGTTGTGTGGCTACTGCTCTCGCGCAGGTCATGTATTACCATAAATGGCCGCAGGCGGCTTCTACGGCGATTCCCGCCTACGATTCTTGGGAGGAGCTGCCAGCCACCACCTTCGATTGGGACAATATGAGACTCTCTTATTCGAGTAAAGAGTCCGCAACGGATGTTGGCGTCGTTGCCGTTTCCCAACTAATGTATTATTGCGGTCATGCCGTGAATATGAGTTATGGTACCTCCGCCTCTGCTGCAGCAACAGTAAAATGTGTTAACGCTCTCAAGAATTATTTTGGATATGAGAATAATTGTGAGACTTTAGACCGTAACAATTTTACTAAGGAGCAATGGGAGAGTATTCTCTTCGAAGAGTTGGTTCACGGTCGTCCCATGATTTACTCAGGACAGTCGAAGGAGTCGGGGCATGCCTTCATCTGCGACGGTTACGATGGCTACGGCCTTTTCCATATCAACTGGGGGTGGGCCGGTAAATCGGATGGCTATTTCAGACTTCAGGCGCTCAACCCCTATGTTCAAGATACTGGCGGGTCGAAAAGTGGGTATGCTTTTGACCAAATAGCCATTATTGGCATTAGTCCTACCGTTGTTGTGGATGAGTTATCAAGAACACCTTCTGTCAGAGTGGCAAAGATGGAACTTGTTGACGGGGATGAGGTAACCGTTGCTTACATTGGTAGTACTTTCTCCAATGTGAATGCAAAATACTCTTTTTCTGTGACAGCTACTGCCAATTATGAAATGAGTTTAGCTCTTTATCAAGATGATAAAATATTGCAGCTGCGTTCCGTGTCAACGGGTAAAACAATAGAACCTGGCAGTATTTGGACCTATGGCTCCCTTGCTCTACGCAATCTTGGGGCAAATCTCACAGATGGCACTTATCAGATAAGACCTGTTTATCGTGAGAAAGGTACAACGGAGTGGATTCCCAATCTGGACAGCGATTTGTTTTATATCAATGTGGTCATCAGCTCCGGAAATGCCACTTTATCCACCGTGAAAAAGACGGGTGCCGACAGGTTGAGCTTTGTCAGTATGGAGGAGATTGGTGGCGGCAGTGCTACCAAGCAACTCAGGCTCACTATGAGAAATGAAGGAACGAAGGATTTCGGCGGCTCTATCTATTTATACGTCAATGATGAAAATACCTGTTATGAGAGGTTGGTGGTAGGTGCCGGTGAGGAGGATTTTGCTGATTTCACCTTCGACAATACCAGTACCGAACCAGTGTCTTTGGTGTTCAAGGATGCCAATGACGAGATCATTTATCAGTGCACTTATACTTTCAAGACCAGTTCCGGTTCAGGCTCCACCACCACGGTTCTTCCCACTGTGGTGGCTTATGGAATGAATAATATTGATGTCAGTGCTAAGAAGATGTATGGAACTACTGCCAGTGCATGGTTCACACTCAAGAACGAGACTGACGAAGATTATGAGGGGAAAGTCATTCTTTATACCAAAAAGTATGCTTATACCCAGGGGAATAGTGTATACTCTTATTCGTATAACATGCCAGTTGATGTCTCATTGGCTGCCGGTGAAACAGGTAATTTCAAGGTAGACTATCCGGGGTGGAACTATGGAGATGAACTTTGGTTCATTCTCTATTTGAATAATGTGGAAGATGCCAATAAAGTGGGTTCCTTTGGAACGGCTTTCTCGCGACTGGTAGTCACGGAGGCCTATTCTGAATGGGATAGCCAGGGTGTCTTAAGTTCCAGACCCATCACCTCTACTATTAAGGTGTCGGCATCGGCCGCTGCCGCCAGTTTCACGGCCATGGACATAACGGGTATGACCATCACGCCCAATGCCAATCCGAATACCATCTATTATTTTGCGGCAGATGCTGTCATCCCCGCCGCTTTCAGCGGCAAGAATGTCGTCAAGGGCTACAAGGCTAATGGCAACATCTCGTTTGTCGAGGGCCATGACTTCTATGTCCCCATCACGTTCAACGTGGATGGTCAGGTGAGCTATACGCTTACTCCTTCGG
>CACXDY010000054.1 GCA_902766505.1 uncultured Prevotellaceae bacterium | reverse complement strand
TGCAGGTCACCTTGAACAATCCCTGGTTGACATTTGTCACTATCTTGAACAAACCCTGATCATCGGTCATTGCTCCTTGTACAAATGCTGAGTCGGGCAGCGACAGCAGAACCACATTCACAAAAGGCATCGGCTCGCCTTTCTCATCAATCACCCGTCCGCCCCAGTCCTGCGTCTCGGCGAACGCCATTAATGTCATCATCATTGCAGCCATCAGTGCTGCGAATCTTAAATGTATTCTTTTCATATTATTCATCATGTTATTCAATTCTTGATACTCACACCACCAAGGAAATTGCTGGCGATGATGTGGAGGGTGGGTGTTGTGCTGCTGGTTTTGCCATTAGTATGATTGTTGACGCCTCCGATGAAACTTTGGCTTTTCACCTCCACATTGACCGTCGTAGGCACAAAGAGTTCAATGCCGCCGAAGAAGGTGTGGATGTCAATCTCCTCATCCTCCGTAATGGTCGCTTCGCGTAGGTCCAGGCGGATGCCGCCGCAGAAAGCATCGAGACGGGCACCGTGAAAGGTCTCACCATGATAGACGTACTCGTCTCCGCCATAGTGCACCGAGCAACGGATACGCTTGCCGTCCTCGCCGATGGGCAGCGGGCGATGCAACCATTGGTCGGGGTCGCGACGGTAACTGTCGACAACGAGATGTACTCCAACATATAATAATATAAAGATGCAGAGATACATGGCCCATGGTCCCTCCGACAGGGTTTCAAACCAACTCCAATGGAGAATACCCCACAACGTGGCCAATTTCAGCAAACTGGCCAAAATGAAAATAATACCGATAATCGTTCTTGGTTTCATCATTATGTTTCTTCTTGTTGTTTCTTTGCAAAATCGCACTGCGAAAATACGGTGTAATGTTAATCCCGCCAAATTTCTGGGATAAACAGCATGGTTATGTGATAAATGGCAGAAACATGAAGAATGGTTTGATTGTTTAAGGGAAAAAAACTACTTTTGTACCTTGTATGAAACAGGGAAGTATAGAAACGATAACGATGAGGATTGTCAGTACCACGTTCGTGGCAGTGGCATTGGCCGTGTTTAAACCCTTTGGGCTCGATGCATGGCAGTGGCAGGGCTACGTACATCTGGCAGCTATCTGGGTTATAGGCTTCCTGATATGCATGATGACCGACATCATCCTGAAGTATGTCGTCAAAATGCCGATGTCGATAAAGAAAGGTGCCGAATATATCATCCACCGCAACCTCTGGTTCCAGTTGATCAACACGCCGCTTGTAGCACTGGGCATCTGTCTCTATCGCCATCTTGCCATGAGTGAACACATGGAGAGTAATCTGTTTTCTGTTGTCAATTTCATCGAAACCCTCGTTATTATAGCCTTCTGCTCCTTTGCCATCGGACTCTATTGGCGCTTCAAGTTCCGCAGCAAGTATCTGGCGATGGAATTGGAAGAGACGAAACTGCTGAATGGGGAGTTGAAGGAAATGCAAAAGAAACTCATGCAAAACACTGCTGCGGTTGTGTCGGATGTCAAATCAGGCAGTCATGAGCCAGAGAATACGTTTCCGAACCAAGTGGAAAAGCCTGTTGAGAAGTTCCTTCAGCAGGAACTCACACTCACAGGCACAACCAACGAATCCGTGTCGCTCCAAATTTCCAACCTATTATATATTGAGGCCGTCGGCAATTATGTCAAGGTCTGCCATCTGCGCGGCGGACATGTGCATACTGACATGCTTCGCGTCACTATGAAAAAGATGGAGGAGACATTGTTTGACTATCCGATGATTGTCCGTTGTCATCGAGCCTTTTTTGTCAATCTTGGTCAGGTTGAGCAGATTGTCTCGCATTCTGGTTCCACCAAGCTGCTCATCAAGCACTGCCATGAATCACTCCCCGTCTCGCGCAGTAATATGGCACAAGTTAAGGCGGCAATTAAGCAAGGATAGAGCCATTCAAGTATGATATTTTTTTCCCTGCCCGACTGTGCCGGGATTCCCGCATGTCTCTGAATGCACACAAGTGAGGGCACAACAAGGCAGTTGATGATAAACAACAAGAACACATGAATCAGACGAATAGAAAGACAAAAACAATGGTGTCTATGATGTTCATGCATTTCAGCATCATTTTCACCGTATGCCTGATAGCATCCAATATCCTTGAAACAAAACAGATGGTGTTCGGACCTCTCCATCTTACTGGTGGACTGTTGATTTTCCCCATTTCCTACATCATCTACGATGTGGTGTGCGAGGTGTGGGGATATCGTCGGGCTGGTGTCTTGATTTGGACGGGATTCCTGGTCAACTTCGCTTTTATGATGATAGCATGGATTGCAGATGCCATCCCAGGAGCGCCATATTGGGAGAACGAAGAAGGATTCCATGCCATCTTCGGACTCACACCGCGCATTGCATTGGCTTCGTTCATTTCGTTTATTGTTGGTAGCTTCGTCAATGCATACGTCATGAGTCGGATGAAAATTTCTGATAAAGGCAAGAGGTTTCCTTTAAGGGCCATCATGAGTACTGTTTGGGGCGAGGGAGCCGATTCTCTCATCTTCTTCCCGCTGGCGTTCTATGGGGTGCTTCCCAACCAGGAATTACCTCTCATGATGCTTTCACAACTGGTCTTGAAAACAGTGTATGAAATCATTGTTCTGCCCATCACTATTCGTGTAGTCAATTGGGTCAAGGTCTGTGAAGGCGAGGATGTGTACGACCGTAACGTCAGCTACAATATCTTTTCGGTATTTCGAAAGAGCGGTGAAGAATAAGACGGCTGGGGTTCTTGGCTTCAAACTTCTTTTCTTCTAAAAAAAACATCATTTTTTTTGTCGTCAAATGAAAAATGATTATTTTTGCCGCTCTATAGTTTCGGTGTGATTTGTCATAACCTACAATCTTTCATTGCTAACTTACTTTCATAAACAATTTCAATATGAAAAGAAAAATACTTACATTGCTATTGTTCACTGCACAACTGGGTTTGATGGCTCAGGGTTGGCCTGCCAACTATAGCGGTGTGATGTTGCAAGGGTTTTATTGGGATTCCTACGAGGATGCCAAATGGACCAATATCACAGCACAGGCTGATGAGCTTTCCACGTATTTCAAACTGATTTGGGTGCCCAATTCGGGACAAACCAAACAAGACCAATGGAACTCTCCTGGTAACTGGGGGTATGAGAATATGGGTTATATGCCTGTCTATTGGTTGAAACATAACACCTGTTTCGGTACGCAGGAAGAGCTTATCACGATGATCAATACCTTCAAGCAAAAAGGGACCGGTTTTATCGAGGATGTAGTCATGAATCACAAAAACGGCCTCACCAACTGGGCAGACTTCCCCAACGAGACGGTCACGGGTCCTAAAACAGGAACAACCTATACTCTCACTTGGGCAACCGACATGCAGAATCTATGGGGTATCTGCAGCGATGATGAGTTGTTTGACAATGGTGGTGAACATGATGGAGTAACCTATATCTGTGGTGATGCCAATGGTGATGAGGGTGATAATTTCAACGGCTGCCGGGACCTTGACCATACGAATGCTACTGTGCAGCAGAATGTCTACAATTATCTTGACTTCCTGCTCGATGAGTTGGGGTATGTAGGATTCCGTTACGATATGGTAAAAGGTTATGCCGGCTACTATACCGGATTGTACAATATTCATGCGGAGCCGGAGTTCTCGGTGGGTGAGTATTGGGATGGCAATTATTCCAATGTGGTTGGAAATTGGATTGACAAAACAAGCATTCCTAACGGTACCATTCAGTCGGCAGCTTTCGACTTCCCTCTTAAAGACAAAATCAATGAGGCTTTCAATAGCGGTTCTTGGGCGACTCTCTCCAATAAGGGTATTGCCGGAGATCCTAATTACAGCCGCTATGCGGTGACTTTCGTCGACAATCATGATACATACCAAGAAGAATACTATCGGGTCAACAACAATGTGCTGGCTGCCAATGCTTTCATCCTCGCCATGCCTGGCACACCTTGTATCTTCCTTCCCCATTGGAAGCAATATAAGCC
>CACXDY010000053.1 GCA_902766505.1 uncultured Prevotellaceae bacterium | reverse complement strand
TGCCCTTTTCCTCTTGACAATCCAGGACATAACCTATGCTGCGGGCAGCAATCTCACCATATTTCTTTTTTCCTGTCAACATGAAAAGTTGTGAGGCAGCCCAACTGACCGTGGCCTGAAATTGTGAGTGCGAGGTACTGTAAGTATGTTCCATGATGTGGGGGAACGTGTCGTACCCATCATGCCCGTATTTGTTGATGGCAAACTGGAAATCCTCAACTGCGGCTGTTTCCAGACTGTCGCGCAACAAAGAAGGCGGCATCGTTCTTGCCGCAAAAGCCTCGCATGCTGCATATAAAAAGTTGTCGTAGGCCATATTTTGCGAGCGTACGGTGTGGATGTCATCGTCGGTCCCCACGACGCCGTCGGTCCAATGCTGCAATCCTATGCTGCTCGCATGGAAACCATTCCCCAATCGGCAGCGCAGTACAAACCGCCACCCCCATACCGATTCATCGAGCAACCGCTGAGCCAAGACCGACTTCTTGTCGGAAGTTTTGTTCCACATCTCGAGCAGTGCATAAGCCGTTTCACAAGTCTGCAATGTCTGTTGCGACAAGTCACCGGCATCATGCCAGCCCCCTCCATAGGATACCGTTTGTCCGTTGAAGGAGCAGAACACATCGTTGTGACAGAGACCATGTATACCTGGCACTTCATATCCACACCGCTGGCAATAGATGAAATTGAGCAGCAATTGTTGCGCATGACTGAATACATGGTTGCCAATAGGGAAAGAACCGGTCTGCCTGCCCCTGTATTCCAACCGGAAATCCCCTGTTTTGGTGAATGGTGAAAAATCAAGAATCCCGAATGTTCCGATGGAAGTAGTTTTTGTCTGGACATTGCCGACAAACACGGCGGACCCGCTGTTGGCATCAACAAGTTTGAACTGCCGTCCATCGTCTGCGTCCGTACTTTCTGCCCCGGGAAGTCTGACGACAGCCGTCTTGTCTCCTTGGGCGAAATAGCCCGAAGAAGAATATGCCATGCCCCCGGGTTCCGGGAGCCACCCTTTCTCCATAGTGGAGTGAGCGACATGCTCAAGACGGATGTTTCTGACATGGTATATGAAGGAATCGCATGTTGCCTGATTGCGCCCTTTCAAGTCGGTATAGATGTCGAGGGAATGCACCTTGTCCCGTCTGATGCCAGAGATGTCGTAAACCACCCTGTTCCATTGGTTGTTTCTCAGATTGACCAGATGAGCGCCGAGGTCACTTTGCTCGCTGTTGTTCAAAAACAAATTGAGATTCATGATGGCGACACCCTCACATTGAGGATACACGTCCATTGAGATGCGGTTGAATTCCTCCAGATTCCTGTCATGCATTTGATATGACACGGAGGTCCTTCCGAAAGTAGCATAATCGGGGTCTCCAGGAGGCCCCTGTGCCCGGATGCCTGTACTTACCGGAATGCTAAGAGTGATTTGTCCGTTTCCGTCATAAGTCATTTTTCCCAATCCCTGATGCTGCCAAAGGGGCAAACCGGACTCGATATCGACCAACTCGCAGCCCAGCACTGTTTCTTTCAATTGCAGGGTCTCCAACGAGCGGTCTGTATCTATCGGCAACGGCTTCTGGGCCTTTACATTCAGTCCGAGAAACAGAAAGAGAAAAACGACCAGTCTATTCATTCCTCCATTAATGTCCATTTGAGGGCATTCTCGAGCAATCTGACAAAGACAGGATTGTCGAACAACAATTTGCTGTGCCCGAATTGGAAATACACATTTCGTGCCCCTTTAAAGGGGTTCGTCCAAACCACAGGGTGATCGCCCATTTTTATATCCGTCTTGATGGTATAACTGGACTCATCTACATGAGCCAGCACATGGACATTTTGACGCGGGTCCTTGTTGTAAGTGTACCATTCATCATCCTCGATGACAAATGTTCCGGGAATGTCATTCATTACAGGATGCGTCCTGTCTTCCACCTGTACGGTGCCATCACATTTCTCAGCGATGTAGTTTTCGTAACGAACTCCACCCATGAAGTCGGAGAACCACTGCCACATACCGTATCCGTCGAACTCTCCCAACAATGAAGCATGATGGAATCCGATGTAATTGCCTATGCCACGGTCGATATAACGTTGGAAATCGTTTTGTGCCTCTTTGCTCCACGCATAAGGAGGATGATTCAATTGGAGTACGAGATGATATTGCTCCAGTTCCCCTTTAGGAATATTCTCTGCAGAGTTGAGCACGACCAATTGCATGTTGAATTTCTCTTTGTTATCCTCGAGCCACTGAAGCCCTGTGGCCGTGAAAGGTTCATGCAGGCCACCCCTTTCAGCGAGCACCAGGACTTTACGGGGAGGCAAGGTGGCTTTTTTGTTTTTGAGGAGCGACAGATAGAGCGTTGTCCGCTCATCGCCCTGGCTGTTGTCGCTTGCATAATCCCAGTACATACCGCCACGCAGATGATGGTCGAGAACAAACTGGCATTTTTCGGCCAGCGATTTACAGTTCTCATATCCCCTGACCAGTTCCCCCTTTTCGTTGGCGATGTAGGGCACCTTTCCCACATCGTCCCATCGTTTCTCATACCCCCTGGGCAGTATCCCCGTCCGTTCGTATTCCTTCAGACCTTTGTCTTCACGGTTTCCCCGTCCATAGAACGGCATACCCATGACCAGTTTGCCGGCCGGCACGCCCGCCTTGAGATGTTCTTCCACCGCCTGTGATGAGGTAATGTGGCTGGCAACAGGCGACGGGAAAAGAGCGGCATGATGATGCGGTGGGTTTCCCATGTCATAGGCCATGACATTGACGAAATCCATGTATTGTACACATGAACGGAAGTCGATGTATTTGGCATCGCAAACTGTGGCGGCGGTGAGGAGTTTCTTTGACCCCAATGCACGGCGCAGGTCACGCATGAGCAGAGTGAAATTGCCGGTATCGTCGGGCGATGAGGATATTCCCGCTGAGGACTGTGTGGGGTATTCCCAATCGATGTCTATGCCGTCGAGTTTGAAGTCGCCGACTACTTTTCGGCAGTCATTGACGAAGGCTTTCCGGTTTTTCTCCGAGGCAGCCATCTCGCTAAAGCGTCCACTACCCCACCCTCCTATGCTGAGCATGACTTTTAGTTCAGGGTTCTTTTCTTTCAGTCCGACAATCATCCGCAATCGGTCAGGGTTGTCGATTTTCACGCCATCAAAAGAATCGTTGACGTGTCCGAAAGCGTAGTTGATATGAGTCATTGTGGTTGGATCGGGAATTTCCTGTGTCCAAGATGTGACATAAGCCACCACCACCATATTGTCAGCCTTTGGCTTCTTTGCCGCCATTGAAACGGTCACGAGCATGGCCATGGCCATTGTTAGGATGATTTTTGTCTTATTCATCAGTATGATTTTTAGTTTTATCTGGCTATTTTCTTTCCATCGACAAGGATGATTTGTCTTTGGTTTTGATAGTTGCGGTTCTCCGGAGCCATGTGCCCCAATTTCTTACCCGAGATGTCATAGCAGACACCGTTATGACTTGTGGCAACAGAAACTACATCCTCCATCCCTGCTGTGACGTTGGCCGTTGACAAGACGACATGCAAGATGTTGCTTGTGTCGATGGTGAAGACAAAGATGTCGCCCGGTGTCAGTTTTTTTCCAGATCGCAGTTTCACATTACCACAGTCGGGGGTATTGAAATTGACATAGAAAACGTCGCTGGTGGTTGTGAGAATAGGGTCGGTGAAAGGAGTGAACTCCTGATCGCCGTTTCCGAAAGAATTCTGATGGAAGAATTTGAAATTCACATTCTCCGGATTAAGTTGACTTCCTACCTTGAAGGTAATCTGGTGATGGGTATCGTCTATCCGTGCCATTGGCAGGGCCCGGCTTTCTGTCCATCCAGTATCATTGCCTGGGATATAAGATGGTTTTCCGATACTTGAATTGGCTCCAATCACCCAGATACACCCCTTCCCGTCCTGTTTGCTGTAGGTGAGAGGATTGCCCTCATCGTCGAGGGGGATAATGCGGAAACAACGGTTGCTGAAATCAGCGCTGATATTGTATTTTCCTGTAACAGCCTTGAACTGATATGAGCCATCGGCAGTTTTCTCAAAAAAATCGGGGTCGGCATACCAACTGTCATCTGTCATTTCCCCGGCTCCTTCTGCCAGGTATGTGTTGTCCTGAATCATATCGAAGACATTTCCATATTTATTGGCACCGATATATTCCAAAGGTACTCCACCCAACGAAAGGTTTTCTTTTCTGACGGCATTGCCTATGAGACAGTCGTACACGGTATTGCGCTCTGTTCCCATCAGATTGTCATTGGCATATTCCCAGTACATGCCACCAGCCAAATCATTGTCGACAATATACTGACATTTTCCCGTGAGCGACCTCGCATTGTCATAGCCATAGACGAATTGTCCGTTCTTATTGGTCACATACGGCACTTTCGCCACATCATCCCAGTGGTCCTTCCATTTGCCGTCGGCTATACCATTTTCTATTTCCTGCAGTGATATCTGGTTGGCCGAACCACTGCCGTCAGCATTGCCATTGCCATAGAAAGCCAATCCCATCACCAGTTTTTCTGCAGGCACACCAGCCCTCAGGTGTTCCTGTATGGATTCATGAGCCACCAGCCACCCGTTACCTACCGTACCGCCGCGATAAAGTGCCGAATGGTGGTTGGGCGGGCTCGACATGTCATAGGTCATGACATTGACGAAATCCAGATATCCTATGAGTGAGGTATAATCATAATACCCCGGACTGGCCGCTGATGCCATGGTGAGCAGTCGTTCGTTTCCTAATGCCTCGCGGAGGTCGCGCATCATCAGCGTGTAATTGTTTTTCTCATTAGCCGGTGAGGATTCCCCCGAGGAGTTGTTTCCTGGAAACTCCCAGTCGATGTCGATACCATCAATACCATATTGGTCGCAGAACTCACGGCAAGACTTGGCGAATTCCTTTCTCTTGGCTTCATCGGCAGCCACGGGTGAGAAGTTTCCCCGTCCCCAGCCACCTATACTCAGCAGCACTTTCAATGCCGGGTTTTTCTCCTTCAGGGCCACAACCTCGAGGAAGCGGTTCTTGCCATCCACCACGACATGACTGTTGTTGTCAATACCACCAAAGGCATAGTTGATATGTGTCATGACTGTCGGGTCGACAGGAACCGAAGACCAGGAGGTAACATAGGCCACGATTTTCTTGGCCGTCTCAGGCATAGGCTTTTTATAGACCCTCACATAATCGACGAGTAATTCTGCAGGCAAAGCAGACTCGTCTACTCCCTGTGCTCCTCCCCACGAACCGCCCCAGGCTAAGTTGAGGATAGGATGGAAGGCATAATGGAAGGGCCATACCGAGTGGTCATCGCTCTCTTTGAAGAATTCCATGTGTTTTTGTCCGTCGATGAAGAACGACAGTCTCTCCGAGGTCCATTCCACACTGTAGATATGGTATTCATCCTCAGCCGTAGGCACATATAAGGAATGTGTGTTCTGAGTATTGGCCGTATGGTTGTATGCCTCACAGTGAATGGAGGAAGACACGTGTCCGGGAGCGTACCCCACCTCTTCCATGATATCTATCTCTCCACAACGTGGCCAGGGGTTTGTGGCCCAGTCTACATTCACCGGCATCATCCAGAAGGCCGGCCATGTTCCTTTTCCTTTAGGCAGTTTTATGCGCGCCTCGAAGTATCCGTAGCGCCATCCCTGTGAGGGACGGGCATTGATGCGTCCAGAGACAATCTGATCTTCTACCTTTTGTGCACGGATAGTAAGGTGACCGTCCTCCACAAACACCACCTTCTTCCCCCTAAAGGTTTTTCCGACATACCGTTGGAGTTCATTATTGACCCATCCTGGGTCATGAATCTCGAATTTCCAGTCATCGGTATTCAGTTCTGTACCATCGAACTCATCACTCCAGTCCAATTGATACCCGTCGGGGACGAATCCCGACTCTTCGTGGGTAGTTTCCAACCCCGTATTGGTCTGAGCCACCCCCGCCAAAGAGGAGAAGAGGAGTACGAAAAAGAACATGACATTCCTTACGCTGTTTTTCCTTGTATTATGCATCATCATTGTTTAGGTGTTCCTTAAAAAATCACGATAGTGCAAAATTAGCGAAAAAAAGAGTGCCCTCAAAGGTCGGCAACTGTCATAGTGGATTCCATAAACCTTTATTTAACTATTATATAACTGAAAATCAACTTGTTGCAATTCTTACCTTCATGCAAAAAAGTAGATGAAATATAACAACTTAAGAGAGAGAAATAGCAAGAAATTGAAAAAAAGCCCACTCTTTTGTGCTGTTATGTCCTTTTTTTTGTATAAATTTGCCAAAGACAAATCAACATGAACAGCACTTCTTCCTCCTCCTTGACATGAACAAGATAATACTGTTTATTTTCACCTTATTACTATTGCTTTTTTCCATTGAGGGAAAGGGGGAATCTTCATTTCATGAGGGGAACACACCGACAGCTGTTCTACTGGCGCAGTTGGACTCTACCATCAGCCGCATTCAAGAATATGATGCCGCCCACGAGAAAGACATCAAGGCTATCAAGGCGCGTCTCCATAGCCGGAAAGGGAGTTTGGCTGAAGAAATCAACCTAAACGACCAACTCATCGAGGCCTATTCGAAATTCAATTACGACTCCACCACATTATATATTAACCGCAACCTGCAATTGGCAGAGCAGAGCGGCAATCAAGGCGTCGTCACCCGTATGAAACTGCTCAAGGCGCAGTATTATGCCAAGACCGGGTCGTATCTTGAAGCCGTCAATATCCTTACGAAAATCGACGAACACCTATTGGCCGACAGCTTGCTTCCGCTGTTTTATGATGCCTGCAGGGATGTGTATGGTGAGTCGGGATATTATTCACATGATGAAGATATCAGAAACAGTTATCTTGACAAAGCAGGTCAATACCGCTTTTTGCTCCAACAATATTACAGCAAATTTCCCGAGAGTGATATCTATCTGGATTTGCTTGAGACTTTTGCACGCAATAAAAAAGACTATACGGCAGCACTCAAATACAGCGACCAACGCCTTGAGCATATCGATTCGCTATCAAAGAAATACTCCGAGGTGGCCTATTTCCGCTCATTAAGCTATAAAGGATTAGGTGAGAAAGAGAAAGAGAAGCAATGGCTGATCAGGTCGGCCATTGGCGACCTTCGCCATTCCATCAAGGACCAGGCATCGCTGTGGACGCTTGCCAACTTGCTGAGTGAGGAAGGCGATGTAAAACGTTCCTATCAATTAATCAATATCTCACAGGACGGTCTGCAACAGTACAATTCTCCTTTGCGCAACCTCCAAAGCATAGATATTCTCAACAACATCGCCCACAACTACCAGCTGATGACCAACAACCAGAACCACAAGTTGAGTTTCATGCTCGGTCTGGTCGGTGTGCTTGCCCTGCTTTTGGCAATTGCCGTTTTGTACGTCATACGTCAGATGCGCAAACTCAACGTGGCACGTAAGGAATTGAATGAGAACAACCAGATGCTGACCGAGTTGAACAATGAGTTGCAGCAGACGATAGAAAAACTTCACGAGAGTTACAACATGCTCAACGAAAGCAACCGCATGAAAGAAGTCTATTTGGGGAACTTCCTTACGCTCTGCTCGGATTACATCACAAAGATAGAGACATTTCGCTCTACCGTCATTAAGAAGCAAAAAAGCGGTCAATTGGATGCTTTCCTATCGCCAAGCAAGATGCGGGAGATGAAGTCGAAGCAATACAACGAGTTGTTGGGCAACTTCGATGTCGCCTTTCTCAACATCATACCTACGTTCATCGATGAATTCAATGCCCTGCTCCGCCCGGAAAGCCGTATCATACCCACCAATCTCCAATCGCTTACCACAGAACTACGCATCTTCGCACTCATACGCATGGGGATTACCGACAGTTCAAAAATAGCAGAATTTTTGAATTATTCCGTCCACACCATCTACAACTACCGTTCCACTGTGAAAAACGCCGCCATCGGTTCCCGCGATGAGTTTGAAGACGCTGTCAAGCAAATCGGCAGCGTCAAAACCCCTTTTTAAAATCTACTTTTACGGCCTTGCTCATTTTTGTCAAGTAATTGAAATTCAACTATATAGACAAAACCACCCTTGTCACCAATCCACTTTTGTATTTTTCATTGAATAATGTATTTTGGTTTTTTGTATTTTTGTATCGAAAAACTCGCCTAATAAGCTACAAGCCAAATTAATGATACAATAAACCATAAAATAATATTACTTATAAAAACCTATTCAATGAGAAAGAATCCTTTGAAACAGTTCTTGGCGATTACATTGATGTTGGTTATTGGCTCTCTGCCCATAGAAGCCCAACATATCGTTAAAGGACTTGTCGTTGACAAAGAAGGCACACCGCTGCCTGGTGTCACCGTGGTCGTAAGGGGGAAGGAATCAGGCGGAACCGTCACGTCTGTCGACGGTAAATACGCACTGAATGCCGAGTCCAGGGACACCATTACATTCTCCTACGTTGGATATGCAACGAAAAAGGAGCTTGTCGGTAACCGCAATGAGATTGACGTAGTCATGCAAGAAGACGACAACACCCTTGAAGAAATGGTGGTGGTAGCGTTTTCGCGGCAAAAGAAGAACTCAGTGATTGGTTCTATCGAGACTATCAATCCCTCAGAATTGCGCACCCCAAGTACGAACCTGACGAACACGATGGCAGGCCGCATCGCCGGTGTGGTGTCTTACCAGCGCACAGGAGAGCCTGGCAAGGACAATGCCAACTTCTTCATCCGTGGTGTAAGCAGCCTTGAGAGTTCGCTTGCCGGTCCGCTTATCCTCATCGACGGTATTGAAATGTCGACCGAGGACCTTGCCCGTCTTGAGCCGGAGAACATTGCCAGTTTCTCCATCATGAAAGATGCCACCGCCACCGCCCTTTACGGTTCGAAAGGTGCCAATGGTGTGATTCTGGTAACGACGAAATCAGGCAAGAAAGGCAAGCTCAAGATTACAGGCCGCTTGGAAACCCAAATCTCCACGCCTACGAAGATTTTGGAATTTGTGGATGGTGTGGAATACATGAACCTCTATAATTACGCGATACGCACGCGCGACATACAAGGTGTAACCAGCGATGCCTACCTGATGGAGAAGATTGAGAATACCCGCAAAGGTGTCGACCCGATGCTCTATCCCAATGTAGACTGGTATGGCATGATGTTCAAGAATTCCGCATTGAACAACAAAGCCACCGTGACAGCCTCGGGTGGTGGTGAGGTTGCCCAGTACTATCTGTCGGCTGCCTATACCCATGAGAACGGCCTTCTGAAAGTGCCGTCGGTCAACAACTACAACAACAATATCAGCATCAACCGCTACAACATCCGCGCCAACATC
>CACXDY010000052.1 GCA_902766505.1 uncultured Prevotellaceae bacterium | reverse complement strand
GTCCCTCGGCCGACTCCTTCTCGCCCACGATGACCATGTAAGGCACGCGTTTGAGCTCATTGTCACGGATTTTGCGGCCGATTTTCTCATTACGGTCATCAATCACAGCGCGCACGCCTTTCTCATCGAAGATATGTGCCACTTCCTTGGCATAGTCGTTGTATTTCTCGGAGATAGGCAGTATGGCCACCTGGTCGGGAGTAAGCCAGAGTGGGAAATGGCCGGCAGTATGCTCTACAAGTACGGCGGTGAAACGCTCCATAGAGCCGAAGGGTGCACGGTGCACCATCACGGGCGTCTGCTTGGAGTTGTCCTCAGCCGTATATTCCAGTTTGAAACGCTGTGGCAGGTTGTAGTCCACCTGGATGGTTCCCAACTGCCAGCGGCGGCCGATTGCATCCTTGACCATGAAGTCAAGCTTTGGACCATAGAAAGCAGCCTCCCCGTACTCAATCTTGGCTTCCAAGCCTTTTTCACGGCAAGCATCGATGATGGCCTGCTCGCTCTCTGCCCACACCTCGTCAGAACCGATATATTTCTCGGTATCCTTCGGGTCACGCAGGGATATCTGTGCCTCGAAATTGTCGAAATTGAAAATTTTGAACACGGCCTGAATAATGTCCATCACGCGAAGGAACTCACCTTTCACCTGGTCGGGACGACAGAAGATATGGGCATCATCCTGAGTGAACGAACGAACACGTGTAAGTCCGTGAAGCTCACCGCTTTTCTCGTAACGATAAACTGTACCGAACTCAGCGATGCGCAGTGGCAGGTCCTTATAAGAACGGGGTTTCATGGCGAACACCTCGCAGTGGTGAGGGCAGTTCATCGGCTTGAGCATATACTCCTCATCCTCCTCTGGAGTGTGGATGGGCTGGAAGGAGTCTTTGCCATAATGGGCATAGTGTCCGGAGGTGACATAGAGGTTCTTGCTTCCGATATGCGGTGTGATGACCTCCTGATAGGCGAAACGCTTCTGAATTTTTCTAAGCATGTCCTGCAGGCGCAGACGCAGGTCTGTACCTTTTGGCAACCAGATGGGCAGTCCCTTGCCTACCCTCTCGGAGAACATGAACAGTTCCATCTCGCGGCCTATTTTGCGGTGGTCGCGTTTCTTGGCTTCCTCGAACATAACAAGATACTCGTCCAGCATTGTTTTCTTGGGGAAGGAAATACGATAAATACGGGTCATCTGCTCACGCTTGGCATCACCCCGCCAGAAAGCACCAGCCACACTGGTGATTTTCAGAGCCTTGATGGCTCCTGTCGACATCAGGTGAGGACCACGGCAGAGGTCTGTGAAATTACCCTGGGTATATGTAGAGATGGTGCCGTCCTCAAGGTCTTGCTCGATATGCTCGCACTTGTATTCCTGGCCATCGGCCTTGAATTCCACCAAAGCATCAGCCTTGGACACATCGCGACGCACCACGGGCTCGTCTTTCTTAGCCAGTTCCATCATCTTTGCCTCAATCTTGGGGAAATCGCTCTCGGAGATGACATCTCCCTCACGCGGCATGACATCATAGAAGAAACCATTCTCTACGGCAGGTCCGAAACCGAACTGGATGCCAGGATAAAGTTCCTTGAGTGCCTCAGCGAGCAAGTGTGCGCTGGTATGCCAGAAGGTGTGTTTTCCCTCTTCGTCCTCAAATTTATAGAGAGCGATGGATGCATCGCTGAGGATGGGACGGTTGAGTTCTACTGTCTCGCCATTCACTCCGCAAGATACAACGTTGCGGGCGAGAGCCGGCGAAATGCTCTCTGCGATTTGAAGTCCCGTGACACCCTGCTGGTACTCACGCACGGAGCCGTCGGGGAAAGTAATTTTTATCATAACAATCGATACAAATGTTGGTTTATGATGTAATAAAAGGTTTTCTAAATCCTTTGGAGGGGCAAAGTTACTTCAATTCGGCCGCAAAAAGAAATAAAACCACCAAAAAATGGCTAAAAATCACTTGGAGTATTTCTTTATCATGCTGTAGGCACCATAGAGTCCGAGTTCTCCGGCTTTGCTGAGGTCGGCGATGCCCTCTTCGCGCTTACCGGAATGGATATAGGCGAGTCCCCTATTGAAATATGCCTCGGCTATGTTGTGATTGATGCTGAGCACCTTGGAGTAGTCGGCGATGGCCTGTTCATAGTCTTTGGCCGCAAAGTGAAGGTTTCCCCTGTCGTAGATGATATAGGCATTGCCCGGATCGAGTTCCAATGCGTGGTTGAGGTCATAGAGTGCATTGGCATGTTTGATATTGTAGTCAATGCCCTGTGCTACCCCTGACTCATTGAGCATGGAAGAGAACACGCCCCGCTGCCAATAGGCGAGGGTCATAGTGGAATCGATGGAGAGAGCGGTGTTGAGGTCATCGATAGCCTGTCCATAATCCTGAACGACAGCATAGGCCACAGCTCGTTGGAACAGCAGGTTTTTCTGCACGTTGATTTGACGGGAGTCGAGGATTTTGGCCGTGAGTGTATCGATGAGCACAAAGACTGCCTTTGACTGTGCCTCATTCAAAGAATTAGGATTACAGGTGAGATAAAGCAGATGTTGGGGTTTTGCTTTCTGATTGAACTCATCGACCACACGGTCGAACACCTGATAAGGTTTGATGATATTGGCATATCTCATATAGGAGAGCACATACATGGGCATCTGGTCGATATCCACCTTTCTGTTCTGCACCTTCCCACGATATTCGCTCTCATATTCATGTTCCACAATCGTCTCCTCATCGGCAACAACGATCTGATTGTATTTGTCGAGGTCGATTTCACTCTTCTTTCGCGTGAGGCGGGCTTGATTTTTCGACCATCGTGGCTGTATGCCGATATGTTTGTCCATCTGTGCTTTGAAGACACGGAACTCATCCAGTTCGGCCTGATTGGTCATGCCGAGTCTGCGATAGCAGTCGGCACGGTTATACAGACCCGTCCAGAAATTGGGGAACTGTTCGATGACTTTGGTATAGTCGCGTATAGCACCGCGGAGGTCACCGACACGATGGAGGAGAGTAGCACGGTTGTAGATGGCCATGAAATTGTCGGGTTCCATCTTCACCACATAATCGAAGTCGGCTATGGCCCGGTTGTCATCGCCCACCTGCACACGCAACAGTCCACGGTTGTAGTGAGCGAGGAAGTTGTCGGGGTCGAGTTCGATGGCCGTGTCATAGTCACCCATGGCTCCACGGAGATTGTTGGTGTTGAGCCGGGCAAGAGCACGGTTGAGATAACAACTCACCATCTTGGGTTTGAGGTGAATGACGCGGGTGAGCTGTTCATCGACATCTTTCCACTTGCCTCTCGACATGCTGATGCTTGCCCGTGTGAGCCATGACTCCCAGTCATACGGGTCGAGTTCCAGCGCCTTGTCGAGCCATCCGGCAGCGGAAGTGGTGTCGGCCTGCATAAGACAGACGCCAGCCTTGACAGAATAGGCGCGGGCATACTTATCCCATTTCTGGATGATGGTGTCGAGTTCGAGCTGTGCGCGGTCGTAATCTTTGAGTTCTATCCTGCACAGCATCCTGTTGAACCAGAAATTCTGGGCCGAGGGGTCATCTTTCAGTGCACGGTCATAGTCCCTGATGGCATCTTCGTATTTTTTCTCCCTGATGCGGCAGAGTCCACGCAGTTCATATATGCCTGTCACATAGGGATTCAGGTTGATAGCTTCAGAGCAATCGCTCTCGGCACCGGCGAAGTCGTCGAGGTAGTATTTGGCTACCCCCCTGAAATACCATGGTTCATAGAGATAGGGCTTGGCTGAGATGGCTCTGTTGAAATGCTGGATGGCGAGCACATAGTCCTCATAATAAAGAGCACTCCTGCCACTCATTATCAAGCGGTCGACATTGTATTGTGCCGACGCCATGAGTGGCAGGAGTGCCATGAATGCTATGACAGCGCGCCGAAGCATCACGGACTATCTTTTCAAGACAGCTTTGGTGCGGTAGCCACAATGATAGCGGCCCTGCAAGAGCGCCTTGAGTTTGCTCTTAATCATCGTTTTGCGGAAAGGAGTGATCCTATCAACAAACATCTTGCCTTCGAGGTGGTCGAACTCATGCTGCATGACACGAGCAAGATAGCCGTCGACCCACTCGTCGTGAGGCGTCCGGGTCTCGTCCTCATACTTGACGTGAATGCGGGTGGGACGTGTCACCTTCTCGTGGATTCCCGGCAGGCTGAGGCACCCTTCCTCGGAAACATCACTTTCCGTCTCGTCATACTCCAGGATATGGGGATTGATGAACACCTTTCGGAAGTCTTTGTATTCTGGCATGTCCTCAGCCAGCACATCCAGGTCGATGACGACCACCCGGATATCCTTACCCACCTGTGGTGCCGCCAGTCCTATGCCTTCCGAATCGGCTAATGTCTCCCACATGTCGGCAATGAACTTGTCGAGTTCGGGATAATCTTCAGGAATGTCCTGAGCTACCTTGCGCAGCACATTCTGACCATATATATATATAGGTAATATCATTTTCTTCTTGACTCCAAAAAACTTTGCAAAATGATGGTGGCACTGATTTCATCAACGAGCGCCTTGTTCTGACGCGCTTTCCTGTGAAGTCCGCCGTCGATCATCGCCTGATGGGCAAGCACAGAAGTGTAGCGCTCATCATACATGGTGACCGGTATGTCAGGAAACGACTTCTGAAACTGTCTGACAAACTGCATTACCCGGGCAAGGTTCTCACTCGGTTCGCCGTTGGGTTGCCGGGGTTCACCCACCACCACCATCTCCACCGTCTCGCGCTGGAAATAGTCGCGCAGCCAATCCATCAGCTTAGAAGACGTGACAGTCGCCAACCCGCCAGCGATAATCTGCAACGGATCGGTGACTGCCAGTCCTGTACGTTTCTTGCCGTAGTCTATAGAAAGTATTCTTGCCACACAAGAATTAATAGCCGTAGTAAAGTAGCCATGCGTCGGGATAGGTGTCGCGCAGCCTTGTACGGCTTTGGATGGCGCTTGCCTTATCAGCATACGATGAAGCTACTACCCGATACATGTCGCGTGCTGAGTTGTATGCCAGCTGTGCGTCATAGCCCTGTGAGCGCAGTCTTGACACAAGACTCTCTGCGTTGGACTTCACGGAGAAAGAACCCACAACAACACTGTAGGCTTTCAGGCCAGAACCATTGACAACGGTGAGGTTCTCGCTGCGTACCTGTACGTTATCCTCATTGGTTACGACATTGTTCTCAGTCACTGGAGTATCCACAAATGGAGTCACCACAGGTGTGTCATCGTAGCCATTGTTTTCGGTTATCACGGCGGCATCTTGTGCCTTAGCCTTGTCATAAGCTTTTCTGTAAGCACTCTCTTTGGACTTGCAGCTGCTGAAAGCCAGAGCTACACAAAGCCCTGCGCAGATTACCAGATACTTCTTCATTCTATAAATGTTATTGGATTAATAATATAAAAGATTGCACTATATTCTATTTGTCTGCGAAATTACACAAAATCGCCCAAAAATCACGGCATTTGGTCTATAAAGTTTGTTAAACTAACAAAATACAACATTTTTAACAAAAAAATGCCCTCCAACAAGTGTACATATTGAAAAGAATTACTATTTTTGCTATCGAATTAAGAAAAAAGACAGACAGCCCATCGCTGGTAAAGAATCACAATAATATATTCAACCCATAAATTCTTTTTGACATGAGACAACTTAGTTACATTGGTGCATTCATCGGTGGTGCCATCGCCGGTGCAGCACTTGGCCTCCTGATGGCTCCCGAGAAGGGTACAGACACCCGTACACGCATTTCCGATGCTGTTTCCGACTTCTGCAAGAAGCACAACATCAACGTTACCCGCAAGGATGTTGAGGATCTCGTTGATGACATCAAGGACGCTGCCACTGAGGTGTAAGCGCCATCATACTTGTTAGGAAGGCAACATGATATCAAGCGACAAGAACGTAGAAACCATAGCCCAGTTGGCAGAAGCCGCCAAGCACTATTTCAGTGTGCAGTCGGAGTATGTGAGGCTGGATGTGATAGAGAAAGTAGTTAGACTGGTGACGCTGGCCGTCATGGTTCTCATCGCCTTTCTCATCATTCTCCTGATGCTCATCTATCTCTCCTTTGCGGCCGCCTATGCACTTTCTCCGCTGACGGGCACAGTATGGGCCTTCGTCATTGTTGCCAGTGTCTATCTTGCCTTATTGATATTGTTTATCATCAACCGCCGCAGGTGGATAGAGAAGCCTCTTGTAAGATTCCTTGCCAACCTACTGCTCAACTGACCGTCATATGACACCCGACCAACCTCTGTTACAATATAAATCACTTGACGATATTCGCGCCCGCAAGGAAGCCCTGCGGAAAGACTTACAGCGCGAGAGTCTATCTATGAAGACACAATGGAACAGTTTGTTCCACAAGCCGGAGGACAAGATGCCCTCCCGCAAAATATCGACGCTCATGACCACGGGTGCCTCAGTGTTGGACGGTTTGATTTTGGCATGGAAACTCTACAACAGGTTCGGCGGCAACCATAAAGTTCCCGTCAAGAAGCGAAAAGGTATCTTGGCCTCGCTCTTCTCCAGATAAAACAATAGAAAAAAAATAACGACGGCATGGTTTCCATAGCCGTCGTTTTGATTGTATGAATGATCATTGATGCTTTCAGATTGTTATCTTAAGGTTGTCGTAAGCCAAATGGATGTTTCCCGGAAGCATTTTCTCCGTTTCTCTGTGCAGTCCGATGTCATGGGTGACATGGATGAGATAAGTAGTCTTTGCGCCTAACTGCTGAGCGAAAGCCACTGCATCGTCCAACAATTGGTGGGAGTGGTGTTCCTTTGTCAACCGCAGGGCATTGACCACCAATGTCTCCACACCCTTGAGATAGGGCAGTTGGTCGGGGGCGATAGTTTTCATATCGGTGATATAGGCCAGTTTGCCAAAACGAAAGCCCAAGATGGGTAGTTTGCCATGCATCACCTGTATGGGCATGACCTCAATGCCACCTATCACGAACGGGACATTGGGCTCCACAACATGCAGTTCAAGCAACGGCACCCCGGGATAGGGATGTTCTGCGAAACAATAAGGCATGGTGTGGCGCAACCCTTGAGCCGTTTTCTCATCGGCATAGACAGGTACGGCCCCGAACACACAGAACGGCCGGATGTCGTCAATGCCCGCCACATGGTCGTAGTGAATATGTGTGAGCAGGATGCCATCCATCTTTCTGAAATCCCAGGGAAGAATCTGTTGTCTGAAATCGGGTCCGCAATCAATGAGTATGCGGGTATCGCCCTCTTCGAGCAAGGCAGAGCACCGCAACCGTTTGTCGCGCGGGTCTTCACTACGGCACACCTTACAGTTACAACCGATGCTGGGTACACCGCCAGAAGTGCCTGTACCGAGAAAAGTGAGTTGCATAGCTTGTCGGGTTAAAGAATAGACATTAAATGATGTTGACCTCGGACTGAATCTTTATCCCGAAGCGGCAGAATACATCCGCCTTGATTTCCTGACAGAGTGCGAGGATTTCCTTTCCTGTGGCCCCGCCTTTGTTGACGAGCACCAGTGCCTGCCGGTCGTGTACGCCAGCCTGCCCGATAGTACGTCCTTTCCATCCGCATTGTTCGATGAGCCATCCAGCAGGAATCTTCTCATGCTCTTCATCGATGAAGTAATGAGGCATGTCGGGATAGTCGGCCTGCAGTTCCAGGAATTTCTCTTTCGATACCACGGGATTCATGAAGAAACTCCCTGCATTGCCCTCCACCTTCGGGTCCGGGAGTTTGGCATTACGTATATCAATAACTGCCTGCCTGACCTGTTTGGCGTTGACCTTGATTACTCCATTCTCCTCCAGCACACGCCGAATATTACCGTAATCAAGTTTGGGTTCAAAAGTTTCCACCAACCTGTAAGTCACAGCAGTGATGAAATACTTGTTTTTCCATTCATGCTTGAAACGGCTGTCACGATAGCCATACTCGCAGTCGCGTTGCGGGATGGTCACCATCAGTCCCGTATCGAGGTCGACGGCCTCTATACTCCAGATAATATCCTTAGCCTCAACGCCATAGGCTCCAATGTTCTGCACGGCTGTAGCTCCCACATCACCCGGTATCAGCGATAAGTTTTCAGCACCATACCAACCGTGGTCGACACAGAGGCTCACAACATCGTCCCACAGTTCACCGGAACCGCATCTCAAGAACACATATCCATCGGCGGTAGACGTTTCCACACCTTTGATGGCAGAACGCAGCACCGTTCCCTCAAAGTCTTGGGTAAACAGCAGATTACTGCCGCCGCCGATAATCAGGAGCGGAAGGTCTTTTTCGGTGAGTGAGCAGATAAAAGGAGTGACTTCCGTGTCTTTCTCAAACTCCACGAACCGCCGGCAAGAAGCCTGTATACCAAAAGTATTGTATGCTGTCAGGTCAAAATGGGCGATATCTTTCATGCTATGTAGGATTTCAGTTGACGAGTTTGACAAGTTTCCACTTGCCGTCAGTCTGCTTGAATGTCATCTCGGTCTCAAGTCCGTTGGAGATACCCCTGAGAATCAACATTTTTTGTTTTGTCTGGGTATACTTCTGACCATAAATGATATTATAGAGATACTCCTTGGGGAGTATGGTAGGCCTGAACTCAGGCCACTGCTCAGGATAGAAATCACCCTCTATCATGGAAAAGTCGTCATCCGGGTCGGGAATGATTGTGCTGACCGGTTCACTCATACTCTGAATCTGAAACAGTGAGTCGGAGGCAAATTTCTCATAGAAAGCGAGGAAGGAGCGGTTGGGATTCTGATACATGGTATTGCGGCAAATTTCGGTAAGCGTCCATCTGCCGTTCACACGGTTGAAGATATGCTGTTCCACCGACTTGGCCCTGAGATTGATTTTCTCGACCACCACACTGTCAAGGTCGGTGTCCTTCAGCAGTTCCATCTGGCTCTCGTCGTCCAGAATCAGTGTATAGAACTCCTGTTTCATGAAGAAACGCTCTTGCCGCCAGTCTTTCTGCTCGATGGTAGACTCGCTGTCGCCATCCGTTACCCTCAACGGGAACTTCACCCTTTCGAGCTGCAGTTTTTTGTTGGCTGCAAAATTAAAGAGGAAATCGTCAAACAACTCATCAGCGGCCACCGGCATGGGTGTGGCTGAAATCAAGCTGTCCATAGCATCCTCCGGCACAGTGTCGAGCACCACATCGGGCACGGTATCTACAGGTACGACCGTATCAGTGGGGGTATCCTCGACAGTTTCAGGCTTCTTATCCTTGCATCCGAAAATCAAGCCAATGAAAAGACATGACACAAGGAAAGGCATTACGCTTTTTCTCATAGAAAATGAAGTGCGTCAATGATTCATGTTAATCCATGCAAAAGTACAACTTTATTTCGAATATTTCCATAAATTAGCTAAAAATATATTACCTTTGCAGCGTTTTTAAAACATACGTCAAAATGCTACTTGAGAAAATAGAGGCTCTGATGAGCGAAGTGAAGGAGCTAAAGGCCTCCAATATGGAGGAAATAGAGGCTCTGAGAGTAAAATATCTGAGCAAGAAAGGCGAAGTGTCAGCCCTGATGGCAGACTTCCGCAATGTTGCCGCAGAAGAGAAGCGTGCAATAGGCATCAAGATTAACGAACTGAAGCAGACCGCCACGGAGCGCATCAATGCCCTTCGTGAGGAATTGTCAGCAAGTGAAGGACAAGCCGATGACATCGACTTGACCCGTACAGCCTATCCCCTGACTTTGGGAACCCGTCATCCCATATCCATAGTGACCAACGAGATTATCGACATTTTCTCCCGCATGGGATTTACGTTGGCCGATGGTCCGGAAGTGGAGGACGACCTGCATGTGTTCACCAAGATGAACTTTGCTGCCGACCATCCCGCCCGTGATATGCAGGACACCTTCTTCGTGGAAACCAATCCCGATGATGTGGCCAAGAACATCATTCTCAGAAGTCACACCAGTTCAGTACAGGCCCGTGTAATGGACACCACCCAGCCTCCTATCCGCGTGATATGTCCAGGCCGTGTGTTCCGCAACGAGGCGATTACCGCCCGTGCCCACTGTTTCTTCCATCAGATAGAGGGTCTTTACATTGACAAGAACGTCTCGTTCACCGATTTGAAGCAGGTGTTGCTCACCTTCGCCCAAGAGTTGTTTGGTGCCGACACGAAAATCCGTCTTCGTCCAAGTTTCTTCCCCTTCACGGAGCCCAGTGCCGAGATGGATATTTCCTGCCACATCTGTGGTGGTGTGGGCTGTGGTTTCTGCAAGCACACCGGTTGGGTGGAGATTTTAGGTTGCGGCATGGTTGACCCCAACGTGCTGGAACTTTGCGGCATCGACAGCACCCAATACAGCGGTTACGCTTTCGGAGTGGGTGTGGAGCGCATCACCAACCTGAAGTACCGTGTCAGCGACCTGCGCATGTTCTCGGAGAACGACACCCGTTTCCTCCGCGAGTTTGAGGCAGCCAACTAAGCAACCTATCAACCTATAACCTTATAAAGTCAATAAAAATCCGGCACCACGTGAGTGATGCCGGATTTTATTATTCTATCAAGAGTGGTTATCTCACCACAAATTTCTTACCATTGCGCACATAGATACCCTTGTGCAAAACAGCACCCATCCGACGGCCCTGCATATCATAGACTGCTTTGTCGTCTTGCTGGACGGACATGGTCTCACTGATACCGTCGACATCATCGGAGAGGACGAGATAACCGGAAGTATTCAAGTCCTTCCTGCTGTCATCGAGGTAGAAATAAGCCTCGTTGGGTTTCAGGAATGTCTGTTCGGTCTGCACCAGAGAAACCTTTCCTCCGCTGATACCGAGGGCATAGTAATGCGGGTCGGGGGTTTCAAGCGTCGTACCCATCAAATAGCCGTGTTTGTCGAGTGCAAGCATCAGCGCATTGTCTTCAAAGACATATGAATAATTTTCGTCGAGCAAGGTCAACTTGTTCAAAGCGGGGCTCTCACCGTTAAGTTCCACGATAATGGGGGTGAGTGGAGGAATAACCTCATCCGTCACCTTCACCCGCTTAATCTGTGACTTGCCGGCATCCACCACGTCGGTGACATAGTAAGCGGTCATTCCATCAGAAAGTCGTACGGGGAAATCGGCGGCAAACGAGGTGTACCACTTGCCTTCAGCATTCTGCACCTGTCCTTTCAGCCCAAGGAAATTTTCATTGTCAACCGGCAGTATATTCCATACATCCTGCACACCTGCATCCTGGTAGTTGAGCGAATTGGCAAAGCCAAACTGCTTCTCATATCCCTCGGCAGTCTGCTCTGTCAGGTAGAAATAGTCGTTGAAACGGAAATGGGAAATATAGCTATAGACCATGGGCAGCAGTTCTTCTCTTCCCACCAAATACTGGGTCGCCATATATTGCATGGTTCCCCGGTAGAAAGAAAGATAACCATTGATTTTCGTTACGAAATAATCTGTGAAGTCACCTGCATCGATGGGGAAAGGAGGAGATTTGAAGAACAGATAGTATCCTCCCTCAGCCTCTTTATAATACATGTTGGTGTCAATACTGTTGACCCATTCGAGGAAATTTTCGTAAGTGTAACGGTTCATGTAACCCACGAGTAAAAGTCCCATGGCTCCCGACATGCTTTGACGAACCATGGCCACCATGGAGTCACGCATCGCATAGTAGTATTCCTCATCAATGTATTGCGGTATCAGCGTCTTAATGGTAGGCACCAATTCATTGACAACGTCCACTCCCTGTGCATTCATGGAAGCGACTTTATTGTCTTGAAAGCCCACGCGAGCCACCGTTCCAGGAAGAGAGAGAGCCTCATCGAGGGTAACATTAGGGGCTACGGTATGTCCACCGACGAGGTTGGCCACATGGCCAGTCCCCACATTCTTCAACCGAAAGTATCCATCGGTCTGGGCATACGCCTGCGCCACCACCATTGTGAGAGCAACCAGTAAAATGTAGATTTTTCTCATTATTCTATATCATTTACATTATAATCCGCAAAGTTAGCCATTTTGCATCAATGAAAGCGCTGTTTATGAAAAATTAACGTGGAGAGAATGAACTCACCAACAGAATCAGGAATTGCAATGATTTTATCCTGCAATCATTTGATTTTCTCCCTATAAACCCAAGTCACCCCTCGGTCCGACAGGTTCACTCTGGCAAGGATAAAACCCTATCCTCAGTTAGAATCCACACTGCTGTCTCACCTATTGACATGTGCAGAGCATAGAGTTAACTATTCATTTTTCCTTTGGACTCGTTTCTTTTTTATTCCGTTTATCTGTCTTTCATCATCATCTGCCAGCATGTTCAATGACGGAATATCCGCTTTCCTTGACGATGGCGTTGTGCTGGCCCGTTGCCAGTTGATAAAACAACTGATAGGTGGTAGAGGACTTGTCTGTGTCGGCACGGACGCTGGCCATCACTTCCGTCACATAGGGATAGGTGCCGTTCTCTATGGTCTTTTTGTCGGGCACTATGCTGTTCACGCCGATTACTTGGGTGCGGTCATCATTCACTATTGTGTTATAATAGTAGTATGGCGTATAGGCAATACCGTTTTCGTCCTGCTCCAACTGGAAATAGGGAGCAAGCATGACATAGCCGACCATTTCTGGCCAGTCTATCATTTCCAGTCCAGCCATGACGATGGTTTCCATCTTCTCCTGACTCCCGGAATTCGGATTTCGCACATATGGGCTGATGGTCGCATCGTTTCCACCCACTTCCTTCCAGTTGCGTATCTCTCCTGTGTAGATTTTCTGTATCTGCTCGACGGTGAGGTTGCGCACAGGGTTCTTCGGATTGACGATGAAAACAAAAGCATCTTTCGCAATAGGACAGGAAGTGAGTGCGACACCTTTTTCGTCGGCGTATTTCTGTTCGTCCCGACTGACGCCTCGTGCCGTGATGATGAGGTCGTCCTCACCGTCTATCAGACTGACAAACGAGCCATGTGTGTTGCGGTTCATCAGTATGCGCTGTAGATTGGTCCTGGCATCAGTGTCGAGTTCATCCCATATCGGTTTTATTGTCCATGTGGCATTGGTGTGCAGGTTCTGAAGCCACTGGCATTTGATGCCAAGCAACCGATAGACCAGCAGGCTTCGAAGTGGTTCCGTTGAGTCCGAACCATCGATGACGGGCATATTCGAGAGGGTGAGAGTGGT
>CACXDY010000051.1 GCA_902766505.1 uncultured Prevotellaceae bacterium | reverse complement strand
TACGTTCGATTTGATGAGTTTGTTGATAGGGGCATTCATCTTGAACTGCAGGAAAGCAGGAATATCTATGTCGCATTTTGAACGCACTGTCGGAATATTCTCCTGGAATACCCAGTCGTAGAGGAAAGTGGGCCGGTTGCTTGTGATGTTGTACTGGTATTCGATGATACTTCCCGGCTCAACGTCAGGCACAACCACATGCATGACCACGTAGTTCTTGTCAATCCGTTCCTCTTTGAAAGAGTTGGCTTTGACGTTCTTTTTCTCCACCTTTCCCTTCTCGTTTTTCTTGAAAACGGTGACTTTCAGGTCCGTAAACTCATCCGCAGTCATTTTGTTATTGTCGGCATTGTAGTATGTAATGTCGATATTGGCGTGTCTGGCACCTATTGGCTTCAGTATTTTGGTGCGGAGTCTGAACTCATATTTTACCAGAATATTGCTGTCGTCAATCTCGTTCTTGCCAAAATCCGAGAGATTGTCATAGTTGATTTCATTGTATGACTGGTTGCTGTTGAACAACTGTTCAGAAAGTTGATATGTCACCTTCATCGTCTTGCAGAGGATGATAGCGTCAGCATCAATGGCATCTCCCCAGCCATTGAAGTCCCATTCCATATTGGATGGCTTGCCGAATTTCTCGTTGGGCAACTGTGCGTTCACCATGCTTCCATAAGCGAAATATGCTGCCAGGATGAATAAATAACGAAAAGAAGAGTTCATAATTATCTGTATTTAAATGAATAATTGATTTTTCTACTCGCATAGGAGGATTGCCCTTTGGGGGAGCAAAACTTACCCGCGGCAAAAATACATTTTTTTTGCAAATAGTATGATATTTGGTAGAGGATAATGCCTTTTTTTAGGTTTTTTTTAATGGTTTGTCATAAATGGTTACAAACTCAAATAAAAAGCATTTCCCCTCATCATACGAATTGTTCAGGAAGGCGGAGCCACTTCTTTCTCCAAAAATCATCATAAATATGGATTGTGGGATTAAAATGTTTGTCGTACCTTTGCCTCCGAAAATCATATTGCGCAAGATTCATGAAAATAAAGTATATTATTCTATCCTTGGCTCTCGCACTTGTTTTGCAGGCTCCTGCACAGAAGCAGGATGACATGAGACAAGCGGTGGAATACCTGGCATCTCAAGAACTCGGAGGCAGATTCCCTGCCACTGCCGGTGATACGCTTGCCTCTGAATTTATCGTTGGAAAACTTCGTAGTCTGAAATTGAAACCCATTGTCAAGGGAAAGAAAAAAATAGGTTACTATCATAACTTCACCTTTGGCAAGACAGAAAAGAGGACCACTCATAACATTATCGCCGTCCTTCCGGGAAAAGACAAGAAACTGAGAAACGAATACATTGTTGTCGGTTCACATTACGACCATTTGGGCATGGGAGGTCAAGGCTCCGGTTCGCGGCGTCCTGACACCTTGGGCGTACACCCCGGTGCCGACGATAATGCCAGCGGTGATGCCGTGGTATTGGAACTTGCCCGGCATTTCAAGAAGGTAGGTTCGCCAAGAAGCATTATCTTCGCCTTTTTTGGAGCCGAGGAACAAGGTCTTGTAGGCTCCAAGTTCTTCCTGGATTGGTTGAAGCATGAGGACGACCGGCGCATCAACCTGCCTGCCGATAAGAAGGGCATTGTGGCCATGGTGAATCTGGATATGGTGGGACGTATGCGTGGCGATGCCATGAGTGTCTCGGGTACCGGTACGAGCAGCGGATTCAAGTCGCTCGTAGAGAAAACGGCTGAACAAGCGGGTCTGCATGTCACCTGTATTCCTGACGGTTATGGACCCAGCGACCATGCCTCGTTCGTGGCAGCAGAAATCCCCGTGCTCTTCCTCACTACGGGCGGACACATGGAATATCACACCCCCGACGATGTGCCCTCAACCCTGAATTACGACGGCATGCAGCAGACCCTCGAATTCACCCAGGAACTCATTGCCCGGTTGTCAGAGATGCCCGGCACACCTGATTATATCAATGTGCCCGGAAGCCAAACCATGAAGCATGCCAATTTTAAGGTCACTCTGGGCCTCATGCCCGATGTCATGGGGGCAAGCAGCACTCCCGGCCTTCGTGCCGACATCGTGGTGGCAGGAAAGCCTGCCCATACGGCTGGCATCAGGAGCGGCGACATCATCCAGGAAATTGACGGGAAGCCCGTCAAGGATATCGAAGAATATATGCAGCGTCTGTCGGAACTCAAGGCTGGCACTACCATTCCGGTGAAAGTTCTTCGTGACGAGGAGACGATCGTATTTCAAGTACATTTAACCCCTCCAGTAAGATGAAAAAAACTTTGTATTGGCTTTTGGCCATTGTCATCACATTGGTATTGAGCGTATATCAGCGCATGACCGGTCCTACTCATCCCAAGAGTGTGACCATCGAACTGAATGGAGAGCAATATAAGGTGAAATTGCCCAGAAGTGGTGTGCAGCAAGATGAAATCGTGGCCCTGAAAGGGGTGCCGTCGGATGTCAAGGCTCAAATCCATTACCGTCGCTATCCGACGGCGGACGAATACACCACCGCGGATTTCACATCGAAAGACAATGTGTTGCAGGCTGCATTGCCGGTTCAGCCTGTCGGAGGGAAACTGCAGTATTATATCACCGTCGGGGAAAAGGACTATCTTGCCGATGAGCCCCCTTTGATACGTTTCCGTCATAATGTCCCTGCCGGCATTTTGATTCCGCACATTCTGCTCATGTTTGCAGCGATGCTGTTTGCCGTCTATACGCTCTTGCTGGTTCTTAGAGGCAAGAAATACAAAAAATGGCTGATGATTACCACGGTCACTCTGTTCGTTGGCGGTTTCATCCTCGGGCCTCTTGTGCAGCATGCGGCTTTCGGCCCGTGGTGGACGGGATTCCCGTTCGGCACAGACCTTACAGACAACAAGACACT
>CACXDY010000050.1 GCA_902766505.1 uncultured Prevotellaceae bacterium | reverse complement strand
AGTCCTTCCTTACGACAAGGAAGGATTTAGGATGGTTGGGAAACCACGCTAAGAATGAATGATAAATCGCTAAGGGTCAGTGCGTTGCGACCCCACCCCGAGCCCCTCCCCTACAAGTATGGGAGGGGAACCAAACGTGCCAGAATGAGTCGGCGCCCACGTGCCAGGGGACAGGGCAGTGGCATCTGGCAAGCCGATGCCTCTGACCTGTCCCCATGGCACCCATGGCACGACACCAAATAGGTGTTAATCGCTATTATTGAGTGATTTGTGGTACACACATACCGGAGAAGATAGGTGCAAGAATAAAAATTTTTCTTAAAATTCGCGATTTATTCCATCATTTTATTATTTTTGCACCAAATATCCAATTATCTAAATTTGATTATTATGAAAAAGATTTTATTCATGCTGGCAGCAGCATTCATGTTCACCCTCAACGTGAACGCTCAAGTAGCCGTCGACAACCCCCAAGAATTGACTCCCGAGCAGCAGCAAGCACTCCGTGAGGCCCAACTCAAGGAAGCTCAGATAGAAAAGGAAAAAGCCGCTCAGTTCATGAAAGACCAGGAAAGAATCAAGAAAGAAAATGAGCAAGCCGCCAAGGAAGCCAAAAAACTTGAAAAAGAAGCCAAGAAAGAGGCCAAAGAGGCTAAGAAAGCTGCAAACGAAGCCAAGAAGAGACAAAAAGCCGCTGAGAAAGAGCGCAAACAGCACGAGAAAGAGCTGAAAAAGCAGGAGAAACTGCAGAAACAGATAGAAAAAGCCCAAAAAGACCGTGCTAAAGCGGAGAAGAAGGAACAAAAAGCTATCAAAGAGCTTAACAATATGTAATCAGACGGGGTCCAGCCCCGTCTTTTGTTGAATATCTCTCCTTTCCTGTCATCACATCAGAAAAGTAGTAAAACAAACACCAAATTATGAGGAAAAACCCTATCACCCGAATCAGCATCGTGATGATGATATGCTTGACAGTCATGGGATTACAGTCATGTATCCGATGCTCCGTGAAATATAGCCGCATAGTGGCCAATGATGATATCACCACCAAGAACATCCCCCTTAATAAATTCGACGACATCTCGATAGCGGGGCCATTCGACCTGATTTACGACCAAGAACCTGGCGGCTCGCCCCGACTGGTCGTCGAGGGACCCAGCAACATCGTCGAAGTCCTGAAAATTGACCAGGACGGCGATGAAATCAGCATCGGCACCAAGGATGGTGTCAATGTGGAGATGAGAGGCCAGAAACTCACCATCCACGCCTATTCAGAAGGTTTGGAGTCGTTGATAGTGACAGGTTCAGGCAAAGCCCGTATCCATTCAGACCTGAAAACCGAAGAAATGGACTTGAAAGTCACCGGTAGTGGAAGTATCGAATCGTCAAAACTTCAATGTCTGGAAGAACTGTCCACCACCGTCACCGGCAGTGGCTACATCACCCTCTACGAAGCCAACAGTCCGGAAATCAACACGAAGGTAACGGGAAGCGGAGACACCTATTTTAAGGCTTTAACCTGCGGCACACTCAAAGCCAGCATCACCGGCAGTGGTCACATGGAGTTGGAAGGCATCGCTGAAAAGGCCGACTATGCCATCACAGGCAGCGGCAACATCTATGCCGGCCGTCTCGAGACCAAAAATATCACGAAGAATATCACTGGTTCGGGAAAAGTAGAAACATCCAAATAAGGGAAAAACCGTCCAACGGCAAGCCATCTCCGGTACCCTCTTTTTTATCATTAAGAGGTCAATTGTTTCAAATATTAATTGATTTGTACCATTCTGAAGGAGATTGTTTGCCGTTGGCCATTTTTTTATTAATTTCGCACGTAGTGAAAGGAGGCTTGGCGTGACACCAACCAATACTATTAATAATGAAACGTGCGATTTTTTCAGCAGCCTTGTTGGCAGTAGGCATGGGCATGCAGGCCCAGAAAGCAGTTACCCCGCCCTCCGGCGGTAAAGCAATCAGCAACGAACTCATCGGCATCTTCTTTGAGGACATCAGCAGTTCAGCAGACGGTGGTCTGTATGCCGAACTGGTGCAAAATGGTTCATTCGAGTACAACCCCACCGAGCGCGACGGTTGGGGTGCCGGCACCGCCTGGCGCCTGATTCGTCCCGGTCACTCGCTGGGTCATTTTGAACCCAAAAGCGACCGTCCCATCCATGAGAACAACCCCAACTTCATGCGTCTCTACATCGAGCGTGTCGGCCATTACTACGATTTTGACGGCTGGACAGGCTTTGGTATTCAGAACGACGGTTTCGACGGCATCCCCGTCAAGGCCGGTGCGACCTATGATTTCTCCGTCTTCCTCCGCAACATAGCAGGTGAAGCCAAACAGGTCAGGGTGGCCCTGGTGGAACCGGCCCGGAAGCCCAAGTTGCTTGCCGAGACGACTATCGACGTCAACTCCTCTGACTGGAAGAAATATACCGCCCAGTTGAAAGCCGTTGAAAGTTCATCAAAAGGAGTGCTCCAGATACTTGTTCTGAACAAGGGAACACTGGATGTCGACATGGTATCGCTGATGCCCACCGACACCTACAAAGGTCATGGTCTCCGCAAGGACCTCGCCGAGACCCTGGCTGCCCTTCACCCGAAATTCATGCGCTTCCCCGGAGGTTGTGTGGTACACGGTGGTGGCGACGGATTCTGGAACACCTACCGTTGGAAGACCACGATAGGTCCCAAAGAGCAGCGCCGCGGATTGAAGAACACCTGGGGCTATCACCAGTCGATGGGATTGGGCTACTTTGAGTATTTCCAGTTCTGCGAGGACCTTGGCATGGAGCCGGTGCCCATTCTTCCTTGCGGTGTGAGTTGCCAAGGCACCAATGGCGGTTGGTGGATGAAAGACCAGGCACAAGACTGGGTGCCCATGGACCAGATGGACGAATGGGTGGACGAAGCCCTCGACCTCATCGAATGGGCCAACGGCGATGTCAACACCAAATGGGGACGTCTGCGTGCTGAAGCCGGTCATCCGAAACCCTTCAACCTGAAATATCTGGGTCTGGGCAACGAGGAGCGCATCTCACCTGAGTTTATCGAGCGTTTCAAATATATCTATGAGAGAGTCACGAAGGCGCATCCCGAGATTGTCATCGTCGGTACTGCCGGCCCTGGTTCCCATCCGGGCAACAACGACTTTGAGACTGGCTGGAAACTGGCCGAGGAGATTGGTCTGCCCATCCTCGACGAGCACTACTATGAGCCCCGCGACTTCTTCCTGAACAACCGCCAATACGACAACTATCCACGCGACAGGAAGACGAAAGTGTATTTGGGAGAATATGCCGCCAAAGACAAGAAACTGATTGACGCCCTTGCCGAGGGTCTTTACCTGCTCCATGTGGAGCGCAACGGCGATGTGGTCTGCATGACCTCGTATGCTCCGTTGTTTGCCCGCAAGAATGCAGAGAACTGGAACCCCGACCTCATCTATTACGACAACGAGCGGGTATATCCCACCTGCAGTTACTACGTTCAAAAAATGTTTGGCGAGTCATCCGGCAACTACTATTATGGTGATTGCGTGAAAATCGACAATGCCACCAATCTTCAGGGGCAGTCGGTTGTGCTCAACACCAAGACCCGCAAACTTTTTGTCAAGGTGTGCAACGCCAGCGCTGATGCCACCAAGGCCAACATCAACCTGTCGCGGTTCAAGGGTCTGAAGTCAACAGGCACCTTGACCGTCATCTCGGGTCAGGCCGAGGATGAGAACAACTACGACAAACAGCCCATCCAGCCTCAAATTTCAACTATCAAGGCTAAGAAGAAAATGACGGTGGATGTGGCGCCTTATTCAATCATGATGATTGAATTGTCGCTTTAAATAGTAAAAGCTCCCTGGCTTCAGGGAGCTTTTTTATTTAAATCTTTTTATAGGGTGTTTCTGGTGAGGCCTGTGGTGTCGTGCCACGGGGACTGGCCTGTGGTGTCGGCTTGCCAGATCGTGCCACGGGGACTGGTCTGTGGCATCGTGCTTGCCAGATCGTGCCACGGGGACTGGTCTATGGCATCGGCTTGCCAGATACCGCTGCCCTGTCCCCTGGCATGCGGGCGCCGACACGTTCTGGCACGTTTGGCTCCCCTCCCATACT